>LGEU01000023.1 GCA_001507955.1 Methanobacteriaceae archaeon 41_258
GGATATTTTTTTGTGTGGATGGTGAGAAGTGATGAGGGTTATAAAGAGGAGAGGGAAACTTGAGCCATATAAGCCTTCGAAGATCAGAGCATCTCTTGAAAAGGCTACCATTGATGCGGGTTATAGTCTTGATGAGAAAAAGGAGATAATAGATAAGATATATGAGACTGTAACTAGGAAATTGGAGGGTAAAGAGGAGATAAAGACCGATACTATAAGAATGTGCCTTCTCACGGAACTTGATAAGTGTGAACCATATATTGCACGGTCTTGGAGGAGATTTGAGAAGAAATATAAGTCATAGATATTCAGGGTGGATTTTCAGGGGTTTATATGTTACTTTGAATTCATTTTCATCCTCTTTTTCGATTTTTTTTATCCTATGGAATAGTATGTGTTGTTCTTGTTTTGTCGTGACCTTAAACCCATAATATTTTGACCTGTATTTAGCGTTTTTATCTTTGACTAGATTGACATGTTTTTGTAAGCGTTCCATGATGAGCTCCTTCGATAATCTTTTAACTTTTTTTATTCGGGCTTCTATTATGTTCTTAAATCTGGTGTCGATTTCATATCCTATTGAGTTGCGGGCTGTGCACATTGCAGCTATCATGGTTGTCCCAGTACCCAAGAAGGGGTCTAAGACAGTGTCCCCTTGGATCGAGTACATGTTTATCAACCTATATGCCAATTTAATGGGATACGCTGCTGTTCTTCCTATGTCTGATTTTTGCGGGGCGCCTTTCAAGTCTGTCCATGTATCAGAGAACCATCGGTTTCTTTCTTCCCAAAAATATGCGCTTTCTCTCCTCCTCCTTTTTTCATTCTTTGTTCTGAATTTTCGCGGGCCGTTTTTTCGAAATATTAGGATGTATTCGTGTTCGTGTGTGACATAGGCATTTGGGGGTAGCATCCCAGAGCCCATAAATTTGTTTGGCTTATTTGCTTTTTTCTTCCAGATAATCAAGGGAAGAATATTGTAACCTTTCTTTTCAAAATACTCTATTATACGGGAATGATTTGCATATACTCTGAATGAATTTCCGAGTTTCCTTGTCGCATCCCCTATATTAATGCAGACGATCCCCTCGGGGTGTGTTACTCTGTCTATTTCATCCCAGACCTTGTTTAGTTCTTTGTGCATGAGATTGTATGCTCTCATCCCATCCTTATCTTTGAGGGCTTGGCCTATACTTGGATTGAGTGAGGAGAATAGGCTATCCCATATTTCTATCATTGGATATGGTGGCGAGGTAAGTACGAAATTCACAGTCTTGGTGGGGATTTCATCCATATTCTTTGAATTTTTAAAAATTATCTTATGACCGGTTTTCATACATGAGAAATTATGGGAAACATTTATATAATATAGATGATAGCATTTAAAAGTTGGTGTTTGTGGTGGCGGGCAATAAAATTCATTTTATAATGAGTATATTATTGGCATTAGCAGTTTATCTTATACCATTACCTGGTATTGGATCTTCTGGCCATGCGGCTTTGTCATTATTAGTTTTCGCCATCATCATGTGGATTAGTGAGTTTGTACCATTAGCTGTAACTTCCATGATCATATTATTTATACAACCGATAATAGGTATTCAAAGTTTTAAAGATGCGGTTATAGGATTTGCAAATCCTATAATATTTCTCATGATAGGTGGCTTTATAATGGCTGATGCCATAAGAGAGAGTGGACTCGCACTCAGATTAACCTATACACTCCTCTCAAAGCTCGGAATCTCCGCTGACTGGACATTATTTGTAAGCATATTCTCAACTGGCCTCTTATCTGCATGGATCGAGAATGTTGTGGCATTTGCAATGTTACTGCCAGTTATAAGAGAGATAGTTGGGTTGATGGGCTGCGAAAATGCCGAAGATGGTGAAAGCAATTTCGCCAAGAGCATGGTTCTTGGGGCGTCATTTGGCTCTTTGGCGGGTGGACTTGCGACAGAGATAGGAACAGCCCCCAACCTTATGGCAGCAGCCTACACGGGTATACCATTTTCGAATTGGATGATATTCGGCTTCCCACTCTCAATAGTACTCATGCTAATAATCTGGAGGATCCTGCTGCGAGTTTTCCCACCAGAAGTCCGTGGCGCCAAAAACGAGACCATAGACGATAAACTCAGTCTACTCGGGCCAATGAAACGTGATGAGAAGATAACTCTCTTTATATTATCCTTTGCAATACTACTTTGGGTTACGGCTGGTTGGACGGGCTTAGATAGTTATTCTGTGGCGTTGATAGCTGGTGTGCTCTTCATATTCACGGGTGTGATAACTTGGAGAGATGCGCAGAAAAACATTGACTGGGGCCTTATAATATTCTTTGGCGGCGCCCTTTCACTAGGCTCCGCCCTTCTAAATACTGGAGCCGCCAGGTGGCTTATAGAGGATATAATAGTGGCTTTGGGATCCCCTTCTCCACTGCTTATAACACTTGTCCTTATGGTGTTGGCCGTTGTTATAACACAGGTTATGTCCAATATAGCCCTGTCGGCTATACTCGTGCCTTTATCTGTTACACTCGCCCATACGCAACATTTACCTGTTGGTATATATGCTGTGCCTGTTGCAATAGCATGTTCACTCTCTTTCCTGTTACCTACAGCGGATCCTACAGTGGCCATGGCCCATGGGACAGGTTTTGTGAAATTAGGGGATATTCCAAGGAGTGGAATTCCACTTGTTATTATAGGGGTGATTTTGACGATCATCGTGCTTTTCACTATAGCAAAGCCCTTTTTAGTGGTTTGATTCTATCAGCTTTTCTATGAATTCTAGGTTGATGTTTTTTTCCACGATCTCTGATAGCCTGTCAATGGAGAATCTCCTATTATCTTTGAATTTGTCTATATTGTAGGGTATTTTTTCTAGGCCTTTTCTTTCGCGGAGTATGTTTGTGAAGTATCTGCGGAATTTTAGGTTGTGGAATATCCCATGTAGGTATGTTCCTGCGATGTTCCCTTCAACCGCCCCGTCTAATTTTTTTCCTGGCATGTTACCGCAGCCTTTTTTTAGGAGTATGAGGGGTTTGGAGTCTCCTAGGATTGTTGTGCCTTCATGGAGTTCGTAGCCTTTGACTTGAACCCCCTTTAGTCCTTGGAATATTCCTTGGCCTATTATTTTCCCTTGGCTTTGTGTTATTATCTTGGGGGCTCCTGTGAATTCTGTTTTACAATCTAGTAATCCTAAGCCTTCTGTACTTCCATGTTGTGATTCTTTATGGGCTTCGTCTATTATTTTTTTGCCTAACATTTGGAATCCGCCGCAAACTCCAAATATTAGGCTTTCATCTTTTAGATCGTTTATTTCGTTGTGGAATCCTTTTTCTTTTAGGAATAGAAGATCGTTGATTGTGTTCCTGGTCCCTGGTATTATTATGGCATCTAATCCATTGAGTGTGTCTTCTGCTTCTATGAATTTTATTGAAAGATCTTTTTCATATTCTAGGGGGTCTATGTCTGTAAAGTTTGATATTCTTGGCAATCGTAGGACTCCTATCTTTATTTTTCCTTTGCTTTTGTATTTTCTCTCTGATAATGAAGCTGAGTCTTCTTCTGGCAATTTTAGGCCTTCATCATAGGGTATTACTCCGATTACTGGGACTTTAATTATTTCTTCTATCTTTTTGATGCCTGGTATTAGGATGTCTAGGTTTCCTCTGAATTTGTTTATGATCACTCCTTTTATCCTTTCTCTGTCTTTTTTGTCTAGTAGCATGAATGTGCCGGCGATTGATGCGAATACGCCTCCTTTGTCTATGTCTGCTACGAGTATCACGTCAGCGTCTGCAAGGTGTGCTATTTCCATGTTTGCGAGGTCGTATTGGCGCATGTTGATCTCGGCTGGGGAACCAGCACCTTCAATGATTATGAGATCATAGTTTTTTCTTAGATTGTTTAGTGATTCTTTTATGGCTTTTAGGGCTTTTGTTCGGAACTTTCTCTGATAATCATAAAAGTTCATGTCACCTGCCGGTTTTCCATGGATTAGAACATGTGATATGAAATCTTCCTTTGGTTTTAGGAGTATGGGGTTCATGTGATGTGATGGTTCAACACCTGCGGCCTCTGCTTGCAGAACTTGTGCCATTGCAATCTCCCTGTTCTCATTTGTCGTGTAAGAGTTGAGTGACATGTTCTGTGATTTGAATGGTGCCACTCTGTAGCCTTTCTTTGCGAATATCCTGCAAAGTGCGGCTACTATGACGGTTTTACCAGCGCTTGATGATGTTCCTTGAATCATTATACACTTTGCATTCATATGATGATCATCCCCCTATTGACTGTTACGTATATATAATATTTTAAGATAAAAAAGTAGTGAGGTTGATTTCATGGAATCTCCCAACCGCGAAGATATTTTTTTCAGATATTCCAAAGGTGCTAATCTCATAGTAAAAGATTCTATCATAGAAGAATATAATAGGGAATTCATAGAATTACTTGGTTTGCCAGAGGATAAATTAGAAGGGCTTAGCCTAGGGGACATCATGGATACTAGGCCTTTAGGTAAGTTCGTTGAGGATCTGCATACAAATCTCAAAGTTGATGGTTCAATTATACCAGTGCTTGTGACATGCGTCCCACTTGGGGATGGGAGATCCTTCTTGTCAATGAAAATCAGTGAAAGACTATTAGCAGGGTTTAAATCCGTCTTCGAGTCCACTGTTGATGCAATACTCATAGTGGATGAGGATGGTAAGATTTTAGAGGCTAACCCAGCATTCTCTAAGGTATTCGGGTATGAGCGTGACGAGATCATAGGCCATGAACTTACCCTTATAATACCATCAGAGTTTCATGAAGATTTTAAGGAGATGATGGATAAGTTCAAAAGGGAGGGTGAGCATCCCCTCGCAGGCAGAATATTTGAAACTAAGAGTCAGAGAGCTGATGGAAGCATCATATCAGTTGAAATGTCACTAACTCCATGGACTTTCAATGGAAAAAATTATACTACATCCATTATAAGGGATATCACTCAGAGGAAGAAAATGGAAGAGAAGTTAAGGGCCAGCGAGGAGAAGTATCGTAGGATAGTTGAAAAATTCATACAGAATGCACTTGCACTTATAGCTGAGATAAAAAAATAATAAAATAAACAGATGTTAGAAAAATATTTAACCTATGAAAAATATCATAGTATTAGTGATTGTTTTTTAAAATTAGGGGAGGAATCTGGATAAAAATGACAGGCCAGGTTAAAAAGACTAGCATGAAAGAATCATTCTCATATGAAACTTCAAAGGACATAACAGTACCCAAAAGATTAATAGATCAGATAATAGGCCAGGAAGAAGCGGTTGAGACGATAAAAAAGGCTGCTGAGCAACGCCGCAACGTATTGCTCATCGGCGAACCTGGCGTCGGGAAATCTATGCTTGCAAAGGCAATGGCAGAACTGCTGCCAAGGGAACAACTCCAGGATATATTAGTCTACCCCAACCTCGACGACCCAAACAATCCCGTGATCAGCACAGTACCGGCTGGTGAAGGTAAAAGGATTGTGATGAGCCACAAAACCAGGGCGAGAGCCCAGGAAGAGAAGAAAAACCTCTTCATGATAGTTATAATAAGCTTCATACTCTTCATGGGGTTCATGCTTAAACAGTTCCTCGCAGCCATAATAGCCGCTGGGATAATCTTCCTAGCACTACAACAAATGAGACCACAGAAGACAATAATGGTACCGAAACTATTAATAAACAATGAAGGGAAAAAAACAGCACCATTCGTTGACGCGACTGGAGCCCATGCCGGTGCACTGCTAGGAGACGTAAGACACGACCCATACCAGTCAGGGGGTCTTGGAACCCCAGCACATGAAAGGGTAGAAGCCGGCATGATACACAAAGCCCACAAGGGAGTGCTATACATTGACGAAATAGGTACAATGAAGATGAAAACACAACAAGAACTCCTAACAGCAATGCAAGACAAAAAATATTCAATTACTGGGCAAAGCGAAACTAGCAGCGGGGCCATGGTAAGATCACAAGCAGTACCATGCGACTTCGTGCTCGTGGCATCAGGTAACCTACACGTGCTCGAGGGAATGCACCCAGCATTACGTTCAAGGATAAGAGGCTATGGATACGAGGTTTACATGAAAGACACCATGCCAGACACCCAAGAAAACAGGCAGAAGCTTGTACAATTCGTGGCACAAGAAGTGGAAAAGGATGGGCGGATACCACACTTTAACAAGGATGCGATAAAGGAGATCATAAGGGAAGCTCAGCGAAGAGCTGGTAAAAAGGATTCACTAACCCTTAGATTAAGGGATCTTGGAGGCCTTGTAAGGGCAGCTGGTGACATAGCAAAGAGTGAAGGCGCGGAACTCGTATCTAAAGAGCATGTGCTAAAGGCGAAGAAGCTTGCAAGGACCCTTGAACAACAGATAGCAGGTAGGTACATTACCCAGAAGAAAAAATATAGCGTTTTCAAATCCCATGGGAGCGAAATAGGTAGAGTGAACGGACTGGCCATCATAGGGGATCGTAGCGGCATAATATTGCCCATAGCCGCCGAGGCAGCCCCTGCACAGAGCAAAGAAGAGGGTAGAATCATAGCAACCGGCAAACTAGGTGAGATAGCCAAGGAAGCCGTCCAGAATGTGAGTGCACTCATCAAGAAATATACTAGAACAGACATCTCCAATTATGACATACATATACAATTCTTACAAGCCTACGAAGGCGTGGAAGGTGACAGTGCAAGTGTATCAGTTGCGACTGCAGTAATATCAGCCCTTGAAGAGATACCAGTAGACCAGTCAGTGGCACTTACAGGATCTTTGAGTATAAGAGGGGATGTGTTACCGGTTGGTGGCGTTACAGGTAAGATAGAAGCCGCAGCAGAAGCGGGAATAAAGAAAGTCTTAATCCCCGAAGCTAACATGGATGATGTGATGATTGAGAAGAAATATGAAGGTAGAATAGAGATAATACCAGTGAAAAGCTTAGGGGACGTTCTTGAGCATGCGCTCATTGGTAAGGGTAAGGAAAGTCTGATAGAGAAAATGCAGAGGATAAGCGATATCATGCCAAAGGGTATAATAAAGAACCCCACAGCCCATTAATTCTTTTTTAGGGCTTCTGCTATGAGTGGAGCCACTGATACGACGCTGACCTCTGATTTTATGGTATCAGTGGCTATAACTTCTTCTACACCAGTTGAGAATATCCTTAGGAGAGCGTCATCAACGAGCACGGGATGTACACAGACTACTTTGATATTCATAGCACCTTGACTATGGAGTATCCTGGAAGCATTGACGATTGTACCCCCTGTACTGATAATATCATCAACTATTATAGCACTCCTACCCTCCACATTAAAATTTTTGAGGTGTGTTTCCACTTTTTCGGCTGAAATACGCACTTTTTCCATGTAATCATATTCACAGCCTATTATTTCAGCCATTGTCTTGGCATGGTCCAAAGCGCCTTTATCAGGTGCGATTATGATAGGATCATCAACCCTTGAGGATAAATGTTCTGCAAGGAGTGGTATGGCTGAAAGCTCATACGCTGGTATATTAAAAAATTTGATTATATTATGTTCATGTAAGTTGATGGAAAATACCTCATCCGCGCCCGCAGCTTCTAGTAATTCTGCTATTATCTTCACAGAAACTGCCTCGCCAGGTTTAAACCTTTTATCTTGTCTTGAATATCCAAGGTATGGTATCACGGCCTTCACTTTATCCGCGCCAATATCTTTAAGACTTTTTATTATTAAAAACAATTCCATGAAATTTTCATCTTGAGGATACCCTGTTGATTGGATGACAACAACCTCATCAGGGATTTCACCCTTTATTCTAATGTATCTTTCACCATCAGGGAACTTACGTGTTTCTATTGGACACAACTGGTCATGGAGTAGATTAGCAACCTTCGCGGCCAGGTTTTGAGATGCGGAACCCCCTATTATCAAGATAATCACCCCCTGCAAGAGAATATTTTAATATCCACATAAGACTTTTTATATCTTAACTTCCCCTATAGATAATATAAAATCCTTACTATATTAAACTCTGAGAGGTGTGATCCGTTTGCATGAACTTTCAATGGCTGATGCTATTATAAAAACAGTTATTGACGCTGCTGAGAAGAATAATGCCATAGAAGTATTAGAAGTTACAATCGAAATTGGAGAGTTAACTCTCCTTAACCCAGAGCAGATAAAGTTCATATTAGAAGTTTTAAGTGAAGACACTATACTAGAGGGTGCGAAATTTGACATTGAAATAATACCCGCCAAGATAGAATGTTCCTGCGGATATGAGGGTGGAGTAGCCTCTGATGATGGGCTGGATCATTATAATCCAATAATTTCATGTCCATCCTGTGGCAAGGGTGACTTTAAAATAATCGATGGGAGAGAATGCAACATCAAGAACATAAAAATTGAAAAGGAGGAATAATAATGCACAAGATTGCAGAGGTAGAAGTACAGAATGATATACTGATAGCTAACAAAAAACTTGCAAAACGTAATCAAAGAATACTTGACAGGGCAGGGGTCTTCGCAATAGACTTCCTTGGAGCTGTGGGCTCAGGCAAAACCACACTCATAGAAAAACTTATAGAAAGGATGGATTATTCAATAGGCGTGATAGCAGGTGACATCATAAGTAAATTTGACGCTGAAAGGGTTAAACGATACAACATACCAGTAGTGGGCCTTAACACCGGAAAAGAGTGCCATCTCGACGCGCACCTTGTAGAACACGGCCTTGAGGACCTCCCACTTGATAAGATAGATTTATTGTTCATAGAAAATGTGGGAAACCTCATATGCCCGGTTGATTTTGATCTTGGTTCACATATGAGGATAGTTATCATAAGCGCCACAGAGGGTGACGACACCGTCCAGAAACACCCACTAATCTTCAAAGAGGCAGATCTTGTAATAATAAACAAGGTGGACCTTGCAAATGCAGTTGGCGCAGACATTAACAAAATGGTGGAAGACGTATCAAGTATCAACCCCCATGTAAAAGTTATAAAAACTAGCCTAAAAAATGATGAAGGCATTGAAGATGTTATAGAAGCGATCTTAGAGGCCATGTAATCCCTCTCTTTTTTGGTGATCATGTGAAAGTATGGATTGACATAACAAACGCACCCCATGTAAGATTCTTTAAGGATATCATAGAATACTTACAAGAGGAAGGGGAAAATGTCATTATAACCACGCGCAAATTTGGGGACATACACAACTTAATGAAATTATTCGGATTTGATTTCATATCAATAGGCAAACATGGAGTCTCATTAGCTGAAAAATTAAAAGAGAGTACAAAGAGGGCTTATAAGCTTTCAAAGCTGATAATAGAGGAGAAACCTGATGTTGGAGTGTCTAAGCATTCGATAGAACTTCCAAGGGTGACCTTCGGCCTTAAAATCCCAAGTGTCTACATACTGGATAATGAACATGCACTAGCCGCTAATAGGCTAACACTACCATTATGTGAAAGGATAATAATGCCAGAGGTCATAGACCTTTGGGATGTTATAAAAATAGGTGCAGACCCAAACTCCATAATACGCTACAAGGGCACGTCAGAGATCCTGCACTTCCAAAACTTCAAATACAATGATAAAATATTCGAAGACCTTAAACTGGAACTGAAAAAGGAAAAGACAATCCTAATGCGGCCAGAACCAGCCCTGGCATCATACTTGGATGCTGATTGTCACAAATCAGTCCTCACACCCATAGTCGAGATGCTTAAGGATCATGCTAACATATTGATCATACCAAGATTCAGAGAACAAGCCGAATTATTCAAGGGATACGAGAATGTCACGATCCTCAAACCACCAGTGGATACTTTCAGTTTAATGAAAAAATGTGATCTTATGATAGGGGCTGGGGGTACTATGAACCGTGAAGCTGCACTTTTAGGAACACCAGTTATATCCTGTTACCCGGGCAAAACATTAGCAGTGGACAAATTTTATATAGAGAATGGTCTCATGCACAGATCAACTGATGTAGATGAAATAGTAAAACTAGCCCTAAGACTATTATTAGATGATAAAAAACCGCCAAAAATAGAAACAGATGACCTATTTAAGATAATAATCGAGAATATCTACAATGCAGTTAATAGAGATTAGTGGACTGGCCGGGATTTGAACCCGGGGCCTCCGCCATGCCAAGGCGACGCTCTACCAACCTGAGCTACCAGCCCCCCATATTCAAGATGATTATTAGAGTATTATATTATTTAAATTTAACCCTCCCATGTAGGTGGTATATTGAATATTAGGAATGTTAGGGAAGGGGATTTCATTAGGATAGCTGAACTTGCATGGAAATGTAAGCCAATGGCCACTGAGAGAAACTCTATATATCATCTGTTCACGAAATTTTTCTCAAGCACATCATTTGTAGCTGAAGAAGATCAGAGGATAATAGGATTCCTTTTAGAATTCATATCACAAGACAACCCAGAGGAGGCCTATATACATCTTTTATGTGTCCATCCAAGATTTAGGCGTGATGGCATAGCATCCAAGCTCCTAAAAGAATTCATAGAGACGGTTAAAATGAGGAATATCAAAAGAATATCCCTTATAACAAAACCGATAAACAAGAGGGCGATATCATTCTACAGAAAGCATGGATTTAAGGATTATGATGGCCCTGAAACTTGTAGGAATGGGGATGTGAATGTTTTCAAAGACTATAATGGTGAAGGGGAGGACATGGTCCTCTTTGAAAAATTATTTATGTGAGGTTAGTCCATATGGGGATTAAAGTTACAAGGGGGAGGATAGATTGCAATTAATCCCTCAAAACCATCTCCAACTGATAATAGAAGTGGCGATAATCTTGTATGCTGGTATGGTATTCTTATTTAATCTTGCCCCTATTTCCTTGGGATTTGTACTTTTCCTTTGCCTCCTTCTTGGTGTTATCTTCAATGTAATATTTGGAGTAGATATAATCTCCCTTTTCACATCATTTGGACAGCAAGAATATACTCACCCATTCGGGCCTTTGGCACTCATGACGATGATAACCGCATTAGCAGCTATAAACATGATGGAAGATGCAGGGGTTGATGTTAGAGGTTTGAAGGGATTCTTATACATTCTCATAGCTGGCATGACGATATTCGGGGGGCTGATGCACCGTTCATTCCTACTCTTATGGCTTCTCGGATTATTCATGGGTCTTGTCATAATCTCAAAGTCTTTCCGGAGAGAATCGGTTTTCACCTTTAAAAGGATTATATTGTTTATCGTAGTAGTTATAGTAGCATTCGGCTCCCTTAAATTAGTTTCGAGGATTTTCCAAATGTCCATTTTAAGCCCTTCTCTGAGGATACTAAGGATAGAGGAGAACGCCATCCCAAGCATAAAGATGGTGCTTAAGAGCACTTATCTTATTGGACACGATCCATCGTCATCCTATTGGGGGGATGCATCCCAGGGTTTCGCAGATGGGTACATTTCATTACCGTTGTCTTTAATATTATTTTTTGGGTTCCCATTCCCAGTATTCTCTGGTGTACTAGTAAGTAAGAAGGATATAATAGATTATATGCTACCTGGGATATTTGGTTGGGCTTATGACTTCGGATACATCACACTATTCTTTTTCCTACTTTGGTGTCTTAGTGTCATAATCCTCGGTTTCAAGTTGCTTCAAATTTACAGGTCTAAGAGGGAAGGGGGATTGAAGAGTTATCTTGGAAGGGAAGCTCTACTTATAGGTTCCTTGACAGCATTCATATCCCAGGCTATGGTAGGTCTTTTCATTGTTAATCGAAGTATTAATGGAACAGCACTTTTAACCTTCATATTCTTAAGTTCATTGATAGTCGCCCAAGCAGTTAAAATAAAAGGGAGTGTAACTTGATGAAAAAGATTCTAATATTTTTAGGTTGTCCCGAATCTCCTATACAAACACCACTTGCCCTATACCTTTCACATAAACTTAGGGGGAAAAATTATAGGGTAACTGTAACAGCCAATCCAGCCGCTTTAAGATTGCTTGAAGTAGCAGATCCTGCTAGATCATATTTGGATAAGACTTCAGATCTTGACTCCACCCTCAATGGTCTTTCAAAGGGCGAATATGATCTTCTATTCGGTTTTATACATAATGATGCTGCCCTTTCATATTTCATAACATTCAAGAGCATATTAGAGATCCCATCCATAGCGATAATATTTGGAAGGGATGCGGAGATCTTAAACATGCTTGAAAGGGAGGTTGAAGAGAATACAGATTCTTATATAGTGTCTGTAAGGGCTCATCACAACCCCAACCCATTGAAGGTGCGCATAGATAAACTCCTGGAGGAACTGGAGGATTAAAATGTCATTTTGTCTTGAAACTTATTTACAGCAGTCAGAAGATTATAAAATCCATATTTCAAGGGCCGGTTTCAGAGAATGTGCGAAGCTGATCAAGGAAAAGGCCGCGCAGGTCCTATATGTGAAGGCTGGTGAAAAAATCCTGGGAGCAAGACTTATAGGCATACCCCCAATACCAGTTGGTATCAACAAAGAAAAGAAAACAGTCATGATACCCTATACCAAACCATGCTATGGGACGGCTGTGGTCGAAATACCAGTAAAGGGAGAAGAAATAGAGAAAATAGAAAAGGTTGCGATAAAATAACAGGAGGTGCGGGTATATTATTAACGACAGTAGTTGGAAGTTATCCAAGCCAACCATCCAAACCAAGAAACTGGAGGGAAAAACTACTCAAAATCCTAGGATCTTATGATCCATACAAACATGCCATTAAAATAGCAGTTAAAGATCAAGTAAAGGCGGGTATAGATATAATATCTGATGGGCAAGTACGAGGTGACATGATAAGCATCTTCGCATCAAAAATCCCTGGGATGAAAGTCGACAATAGCACGTCAAAGATAATATCAAGGATACTACCACCCCAGAACCCCATAGGCGCCCAAGACCTCAGATTCTCCAAGAAAATCATTAAAAAACTTGGAGGCAAACAGGAGATTAAGGGTATAATCACAGGCCCCAGCACATTAGTCTACTCTTCAAGGATCGAAGGCTTCTATGATCCAGAAGATAAAAAAAGGGCGATAATGGACATGGCAGAAGCCCTAAAAAGAGAGGCATCATACCTTGAAGAGGCAGGAGCTTCAATGATACAAATAGATGAACCGTTCTTATCCACCGGTATCGTCAACATCAAAACAGCTAAAAAAGCGGTTAAAAGAATATCAGATGTTATAAGAGTCCCAGTGGCTTTACATGCTTGTGGAGATATAAAAGAGGTTTTTGAAGACCTTCTAAAGTTCAACGTGGATATAATAGATTGCGAATTCGCAGGAAACCCCAATAACCTCGAAATCGTCAAAGGTGCTGAACTAAAGAACAAAAAGGTAGGATTTGGATGTATCGACACAAAGAGCCAAAAGATAGAAACTATAGAAGAAATAAAAAGATTCATCAAAAAAGGCATAAAAATAATCGGAGAAGAAAAAATCATTATAGACCCAGACTGTGGAATGAGAAAACTCCCAAGAGATGTGGCATTCTCCAAACTCAAAAACATGGTGGAGGCAGCGAATGCCATACAAGATAACAGCCAATAAAATCAAAGATGGATGGCGAAAACTCGTAAAAAAGATAATGGATGAGGGCAAACTAATAGAAGACGAAAGAGGCTCAAAGACCCGCGAAATCCTCAACGCGATAGTGGAAATTAAAAAACCATTCAAAACCAACTTTTACCAGATAGGAGAAGAAATAGAAGCCCCGGAAGGATACTTCTGGAGTGGGGAGAAGCTAAAAGAATACGCAAAACAATTCCTCACACCAGACAGGCAAGGATTCATTTACACTTACGGTAACAGACTAAGAGGCCACTTCCAAGTCGACCAGGTAGAAGAGGCCATAAGAAGACTTAAAAACTTCAAAGGGACGCGTAGGGCTACAATGATCACGTGGGATCCGCGAATCGACACTAGAGAAGATGAAGTACCCTGCATGATACTCATAGACTTCAAGATCAGAGACGAAAAACTCCACACCACAGGAGTTTGGAGATCCCATGACATCTACGGGGCGTGGTTTCCAAATGCAGTGGGCCTAGCATACCTTGCAAGGTATGTTGCGAAAAAGACAGGAGTCAAAGTAGGCCCTATAACTATCCATTCTATCAGCGCCCACATCTATGAGGTTAATTTCAATGAAGCCAAAAAAATATGAGGTGATAAACTATGGTAAGCGTGAATTTAAGGGCTAAAAAAATCGTTGATGAGATGATATCAAAGGCAGACGACCTTAAAATCGAAGTACAAAAATTAGGTAATGATTCGGTGGTTATAGATTGTGGAGTGGAAGTTGATGGGAGTATAAAAGCTGGTGAACTCTACACAAAGGTTTGCCTTGGCGGACTTGCAGATGTTGGCATATCAATACCAGCAGACCTTTCCAAAAGATTGGCATTACCCTCAGTGAAAGTTAAAACAGACTTCCCAGCCATTTCAACCCTAGGATCCCAAAAGGCGGGGTGGAATGTTAGTGTCGAAGATTTCTCCGCCCTTGGCTCAGGACCGGCCAGAGCATTATCAAAGAAACCAAGGAAAACGTACGAGGAAATAGATTATGAAGATGATGCTGATATTGCGATAATAGCACTTGAAAGCGACAAGCTCCCAGATGAATATGTCACAGAAAACATAGCAGAAGAGTGTGGAGTTTCAACAGAAAATGTTTACGCCCTTGTAGCCCCAACAGCCTCAATTGTTGGTTCAATACAAATTTCGGGTAGAGTAGTTGAAAACGGCACCTATAAGATGATTGAGGCTCTAGATTTTGATGTTAAAAAGGTGAAATATGCTGCTGGGATAGCCCCAATAGCACCAGTAGACCCGGATAGATTAAAAGCGATGGGCAAAACAAATGATGCGGTGCTCTTCGGGGGTCGAACATACTATTATATCGAATCAGATGAAGGTGACGACTTGAAATACCTTGCAGAGAATCTTCCATCATCAGC
>LGEU01000024.1 GCA_001507955.1 Methanobacteriaceae archaeon 41_258
GTCTAAGACACCCGAAATGTGAAGCTCCACTGGAACCTTCTGGTCTGAAATGCAAAAATTGTAAAAAATGCGTCATCGGCATACTAAAAGAAAAAGCAGAAAAAATAGGCTACCGCGTATTCATAATACCAGGTTCAACATTCCTCAAAAAAATAGTGAAGGAGAACAAATTCAAGTCGGTGCTTGGTGTCGCCTGTTACCAGGACTTGAACCTCGCCATGATGAAATTATCCAAATTCGCACCCCAAGGCGTGCCCCTGCTCAGAGATGGCTGCTACAAAACTAAAGTAGACATCACTATGGTACTGGAAAAGATGGGCATACAAAAACCTAAAAGGCCCCGCATACAATGCGGAGTTGATCAAAAATGGACATCACCATAACAGACAACCATATCCACGTGGATCATATCAATGGTGAAGGACCTGTGAAAGTGGCTGAAAAATTCTATCGTGCAGGCGGCAAGAGGATGATAATACCCAACAAGCCCACTTGGACAATACAAAAACCATTCAATTTCAAAGAGGCCATGGAACTCGTTATAAAATATGCCAAGAAAATAAGTTCTAAGACAAGGGTAGAAGCTTATCCTATTGTAGGAGTGCACCCAGCAGAACTTTCAAAGCTTATAGAATCGGGCAAGACCATCCAGGAAGCCGAAGAACTCGCCAAGACGGGCCTTGAATATGCCCAGAGGCTCGTACTAAATGGAGAAGCTATAGGTATAGGCGAAATCGGAAGACCACACTACCCAGTAGGAGAAGAAGAATGGGAAGCCCACAATAGAATACTCTTATATGCTCTGGAACTTGCAAGAGAAGCTGACTGTCCAGTGCAACTCCACACCGAAAGTTCAAACTCTAGACAATTCAGGGAATTCTCAAGGATGGCCGATAAAGTAGGGATAAAAAAGTATAAGGTTATAAAACATTTCTCAGGCCCCTATGTCAGTGAAAGTGAAAATTATGGGCTCACACCATCCCTGATAGCTTCACGTGACGTTATAAAAAGGGCCTTGGAGAAGGGTGATAATTTTCTTATGGAGACGGATTACCTGGATGATCTGAGCAGGCCGGGCGCGGTATTGGGTCCAAAAACTGTTCCAAGGCGTACAAAGGAGTTTATCCAGAAGGGTTTTATGAGCCTAGAAGATGCTTATAAAATCCATGAAGAAAACATAGAAAA
The DNA here is from genome assembly GCA_001507955.1 of Methanobacteriaceae archaeon 41_258. GTDB lineage: Archaea > Methanobacteriota > Methanobacteria > Methanobacteriales > DSM-23052 > Methanothermobacter_A. The sequence goes on from LGEU01000024.1 coordinate 1,186, forward strand.
GGTTTATGGGTTAGTGTGACCCTCCAAGGAATATGCTTATCAATGTTATCATAAAGCCTATAGCCACGATCTCTATACTAGTTTTGAAGATGTTCTCCCTTGATATCGTCCCAAGGTAGACTCCAAGGATGAGCAATGCCATCATAGATAGTAGTATGGTGAGTATTGTGGCGGTTATCCTATCCTCTATGAAGAAGAATGGTATAGTTGGTACGAAGGCGCCGAGGAAACTTGAGAATCCATGGGTGAACATGCTCATGTATATTCTCCTCTTGGCTTGTTGATGTATTATGGTGTCGTTGAGGCTGCCTTTTTCCATTATCATCTTCTTTTCAAGTTCTCTCATTGTACGGGTTTCCTCCGCCCTTTCACCGATGAATGAGCCGAAGGCGTTGGACATTGCAATGGCTATACCTCCACTTAACCCTGTGAGGCCTATGAGGTAATTTTCTATTTCAACTCCGCCGATACCTGCCACTCCACTGGCTGTTAGGGTAACACCCATAACGGCTAGTATGCCATCTAGGGTCCCTAGTGCAACGTATCGGCTCATGCTAAGATATTCATGGATGAATCCCCTCAAACCCATCCTAGGATCCTCTACCCAATCTTATATGTGCCCTTGCGAGGTGTCCTGCTGCTAAGGCGCCCATGAGTGATAATTCACCTGCTAGAACTGCCCCGGCGACTATCTCTGCAAATTTTTGAACTTTCCCTGATCCTCTGACACCCATTATCTCGAGGCATTCTGATGCTGTTTCCAATCTTGTGCCGCCGCCCACGGTAGCTAGGGGGACGTCTGGTAGCGTGACTGAAAAGTGCAAGTTTCCGTTGATTTCTTCGGCTGTTGTTATGCCTAGGCTTCCTTCGGTGATGTGTGCTTCGTCTTGTCCAGTGGCGAGGAATATGGCCCCTATTATGTTCGCATAGTGTGCGTTGAATCCCATGCTCCCTGATATGGCGGATCCTGCGAAGTTTTTGGCGAGGTTGACTTCCTGTATGGCCCTTGGTGTTGTTTTAAGTGTTCTTTCCACTATCTTGGCTGGGATTTTCACCTCGGCTGTGAGGCTTTTTCCTCTGCCCTCTATGAGGTTTAAGGCTGCTGGTTTTTTATCTACGCACGCGTTTCCACTTAGGGCTATGAGGTGTGCTCCTGTTTCTCTTGTTAAGAGTTTCATGGCTTTTTCTGTGGCTATTGTTACCATGTTCATTCCCATGCTGTCTCCTGTCGTGAAAACGAATCTTGGATAGACATAGGGGCCTACTATGAGTATTGGGTCTACTTTTATCAGTTTTCCGTGGCGTGTTGTTGACTCAGCAGCCTCTTTTAACCTTCTGAAATTTTCTTGGATCCATCCTCTGACTTTTAGCGCTTCTTCTATCGATTCTGTTCTGAGTACGGGTGCTCTCGTCATCTTGTCCCCTGTTATCCTTACTGTGGCGCCCCCAGCTTCTGTTATGGCTGAGCATCCCCTGTTTACTGATGCTACGAGGGCTCCTTCTGATGTTGCGAGTGGAATGTAAAATTCGCCCTTTGCATGTTCTCCTCTGATTTTAATGGGCCCTGCGATTCCTAGTGGTATTTGTATTGTGCCGATTGGGTTTTCTATGTTCTTTTTCTGGGCCTCTTCCATGTTTATAGAATATTTGGAGATATGTTCTAGTTTTTTTCCTGTTATTCTTTCTATGAACAGTCTTCTTATCTCCACTGCTTCTTCTATGCTCGTATATTTTTCGATTTCGTGAAGTTTTATTTTTCCTTCTTTTAATCCTTGTATTATTTCTTCTTGTATCATATGATCCCTTATAATTCTTTTAGCATTTCTGGGATGTCTGACGGCTTTTCAGCCACTTGCACGTCTGCCTTTTCAAGGGCTCTTATTTTACTTTCAGCCGTTCCCGCACCCCTTTCTATGATCGCCCCGGCGTGTCCCATCCTCTTTCCAGGGGGTGCTGTTCTACCAGCTATGAATGCCATAACAGGCTTTGATATGTGCTCTTTTATGTATTCTGCTGCTCTTTCCTCGGCGTCCCCTCCAATTTCCCCTATCATGAGCATCGCCCTGGTATCCTTATCCTCTTCAAACTCTTTAAGGACATCAGCAAAGGTTAGGCCTACTATTGGGTCGCCCCCAATACCTATACATGTGCTCTGTCCCATTCCATTGCTTGTAATCTGGTGGGCGAATTCATAGGTTAGTGTCCCGCTCCTTGAAACTATGCCAATATCCCCCTCTTGGAATATGTGCCCTGGCATTATACCTAATTTACCAACTCCGGGTGTGATTATGCCCGGAGTATTAGGGCCTATAATTGTTGTTTTCATTCTCTTACCATATTCCATGATTTGCATCGAGTCGTGGACTGGTATATGTTCTGTTATTATAACTACAAGGTCTAGGTGTTTTATGGCCTCGTAGGCCGCGTCTTTTGCAAAGGGCGCTGGTACGAATATTATCGAAGCGTTTACATCTGTTTCCTCCTTGGCTTCCTCTATTGAATTGTATATTTTAACCCCTAGAAGTTCTTGACCTCCTTTGCCAGGTGTTACACCAGCCACTATCTTCGTACCATATTCTAGCATTTGGCGGGTGTGGAATGACCCTTGCTTCCCGGTTATGCCCTGTACAAGACATCTGGTATTTTCATCTAATATTATCATACTTAAACCCCCAAAACTATTATACTTTTAGTATTCTTGTTCTTTCTTCGAAGGGCGCGGCTAGGTCTATTATGTTACCGTTTAGGAAAGCTGTTGCTGATACTATGACGCTCCCAGGTATTATATGTGATGGTGCCCCTCTTCTTACGAGGTAGACATTTTTGTTGCCTAGTGCAGCGCCTAACATAGCCCCTGCAACGACACCTATACTTTCCATGTCCTCTATTGTAGCGGCTACAACAGGATCGTCTGTCTTCTCCGACACGTAACCAACCCCGGGTATTTTCCTGGTTCCTGGTTTTATCTCTTCACTGACGTCTGTAACACCATCCATGCCCCTAGCAGCTTTAATGGTTGAATTGGCAACATCTGATACGAATTCCTCACCACCGTATGTGTCGAAAGACAATATGATAGCATCAGGGTATCTGTCCTGTCTTATTTTAGCCTCTGCATAGGATATGCCCTCACCAGCACCCTCAGGGGTGCCTGATATCCCCTCAAGATCCCCTATATCCTCAGAATTCTCCCTTAGAATGTGAATTATGGCCCTGTTTATCTTCGCAGTGATCCCATCCTCCACAAAGGCACTTATAACAACATCATCACCTGTTATATTCGTCAAAGCCGCCTTATAGGCTCCCAAGTCCATGAGTACTGGGATGTCAGCCTCTAATCTCATTATCAATTCCTTGCTGCAACTTGTATCATTCCCTGATATATCAGCCCCAATAGAAACTATCTTCAACAAGATCACCAAACAAGATATAATTATATTCTGCTAATAATTTAGATCAAAATATAATATTATCCTTCCGGGGGTTAACATTGACTCTGATATGCGCACCAATAATGGAAAAAAACATGGAAAAAATACCCCAAATAGCCACAGAATATACCCAGAGAGGCGCTGACATACTAGAACTTCGGATAGATGCCATGGAAAACCCATCAAAAGCAAAAGTCAGGGAACTTGCAGCTAACATTCAAGCCCCATTCATAGCCACCAACAGACTATCAACAGAAGGAGGATTATTTAAAGGCTCGGAAAAAGAGAGGATAGAATTACTAACCGCAGCTGCAGAAGAAGCAGAATATATTGACATAGAATTACAGACAAAAAAAGAAGAACTCAAAAAAATCATAGAACTTCCAATAAAGAAAATCGTATCATACCACAATTTCCACGAAACCCCCACCCTAGAAATATTATCAAGGATAGTGAGAGAAGAAAAAAGGATAGGTGACATAGCAAAGATAGCTGTGATGCCCAAAACCATGAAAGACACACTAACCATACTAGAATTATCATCTAAAGAGAATGATCTGATCGCAATATCAATGGGCGAACTTGGAAAATATACAAGGATCATAACACCACTATTCGGGTCACCCATAACATATGCAACAGGTGGAAAACCATCAGCACCAGGCCAACTAGAAATCGAAAAAACCCGCCTAGTACTCAAAGAACTAAAACCCAAGGAGATACCATGAGAAAATCATATATACTAATATTATCATTGTTGGTTTTTGTTATTGCAACAAGCCTATACATCCACGAGAAGGAAACACTTAATATAATCATAGAAACCAATGGCACCACCGTCACTGTTAAAACTTCCACACTATCACTTTTTAATTCACCACCACCTAACATGGAGGAAGAGATCGCAAATCACATACAAACAGTCATAGACGATCCTGAAAGCACAACCGATTCCATAAAAGCCGACGTGAAAAATATAGCATCAAAGTATGGTTACAATGAAGTTAATGTCCAGTTAAGATCACAGTTCGGCGTTGACCAACTCCCCATGCCCGCCAAAGTAAGGGGAAACTCAATGTATCCAACCCTAAAGGACGGTCAAGAACTAATAGTCCTCAAGACGAAGGATTTCAAGGTAGGGGATATTGTAGTGGCAAAACACCCAGAATATGGTCTGATCGTGAAAAGAGTGGGGAAAATAGAAGGGGACATGGTATATCTCATAAGCGACAACAAAAATGTTGAAAAAGTCTATACAGGGACTTCCATAGTAATCATGGTACCATTAAACACATGGGTCCACAAATCAGATATCATAGGAGTTGTGAAAGAGGTTATGTAAGTTCTGATAACCTCTTTATCCTCTTTAACATGTTTGGGTGTGTTGAGAGCAATTCCATTATCCTCGCAGCAACACCTATCTTCACACCCCTATATTTTATCTGTTGTAGTTCACTCTCACTTATGGTCCCATTCATATCAAGATCCACCTGGCGCAGATCCTCTATCTCAGCGGTCGCACGAGAAACATCATTCACAAAGAAAGCCTTCAAACCTTCAACTTCCTTAATTTCATCCTCTTCTGAAGCCGCAGACCCATATACAAGCTTGTAAAGTGCACTCGCCAATTTATGTGGTTGGCCACCTATCTCAACACTACCATAATCTGCGTAGTATTCACGAACCCTTGAAATGAATAGGACTATCAATTGCCCGAGTAAGTAAGCCGCAAGAGCCAACAATCCCACCAAGCCCATGTCCCTGTCCCTGCTAAATATCGAACTTATATAAATGTAGTAGCATATCAAAGGCACCGCACTTATGAGGGTCATGACTATCATATCATCATGCCTTATATGGGATATCTCATGGCCCAGCACCGCCTTAAGCTCTTCTTCATCCAACAACCTTAATATACCCCTTGTTACGCAAACTCGCCCATCAGATTTTGTTCTCCCAAATGCGAAAGCGTTCGGTATCCCTATATCAGCTATTCCAACCCTTGGCTTGGGTATGCCGGCTCTCATCGCAAGTTCTTCCACCATCGCATGCAACCTTGGGGCCTCTTCCGGTGAAACATACTCTATGCGCATTGTAGCCTCAACTATACTCGGTGAGATAAGATATTGTAATAGTATGATGCCGAGGCCCAACAACATATAGAATAGGGGGCCACCAAATCCCATAATGTGTCCTATCAGCATCAATATAGCATAGACTATGGCGAATAGGAATATCGTGGCTAGGAACATTCTAAGTTTCAATTTCCAAGTGCTTATTCTCATTTTAAATCATCACCTCCAATTCTTGATATAGTATGATCTGGTATTTATCACTTTCTGTAACTAAAAGGCTTAAATTTTTATTCCCTTCTTTTTGAGTATCCTCTTAGGGTTATCTTCTAGGATTTTCTTAAGTTCTCTTTTTGGGATTCCTGCGCCAAGACCTATCTGACATGCCATATCATAATCTATAAGATCCCCTGGGTGGTGGGTGTCAGTGTTTATCACAAGCGAAGCCCCCACTTCCATTGCAACAGATGCAACATGACCATTAGCGAGACAATGCCCACTCCTCGCAGTTATCTCCAAAGTTATACTATTATCTTTTGCCATTTCAGCCTCTTCATAGCCTATAAGACCTGGATGGGCCAATATATCAACCTCGGGGGATTCCACTGCTACACGGTTAGTCCCCTCTATAACAGGTTCTACTAGCGTCTCACCATGGACTACTATAATCTCGGCCCCCAAGCGTCTAGCCTTTGATGCGAGCTTGTCTATTATTTCTATGGGTGCGTGTGTAATCTCAGCCCCGGGGATCACTTTGATATCCCAATTTTCATTCACGTCAGAGACAGCATCTATAAGATACTCTATAGTGTTTATGTTAGACGCGTCTATATGATCTGTTATAGCCACCGCCTTGTGTCCAAGTACACAAGCACGCCTTGCAATCTCTGATGGTAAAAGTTCACCATCACTCAATAGGCTATGGGTGTGTAAATCTATCCTCTTCATCATAATTCAGCCCCTCAAAATCTACCCCCACATGAAGGGATGTGGGGGGATACTAATCACCCTTTATAGTATAAGATTCCAATTATTATAACAACCTCATTTTCGGATACTAACCACCCTTTATAGTATAAGATTATTATAATATTTTTATCAGTTCATGGCCTTGCAAAGGATGAGAATATGAAGACCAGAGTTTTTGTACCATCACATATAACAGGCTTTTTTCAGATAGTGGAGCATGAGAATCCCCTTTTCACAGGGTCGAAAGGTGCTGGGGTCGCCATAGATAAAGGTGTTATAACCACAGTCAGACCATCAAGATCCGATAAAATCTCAGTAAAGGCTGATGGTAACTATGATCCTTCTAATATAACATTTAAAGTGATAGAATTGCTCAAGGAAAAATCAAAGCATATAGGGGGGGTTAAGATCTATTATAGTTTTGAGGTTCCTATGGGTTGTGGGTTCGGCGCGTCAGCCGCATGTGCACTTGGAACAGTCCTTGCCATGGCCAGGATGTTAGAACCCCCCATAACCTTTAATGAAGCCGCTTCAATAGCCCACCAAGCAGAAGTAGAACTTAAAACGGGACTAGGGGATGTTATGGGAGAATCGGTTGGTGGAATAGTCCTAAGATTAAAAGAGGGTGCTCCAGGTTATGGTTTAACTGATAAGATAATCCATGAACCATTATATGTAATATGCAAAGCCTTCGGCGAACTTGACACAACCAGGATACTCAAAGACCCCAAGAAGAAAAAAATGATAAACCTCACAGGTTCCCGGATGTTGCCAAGACTAATCGCAGATCCACGCCCAGAAAATTTCATGCGATTATCCTACGAATTCGCAGAAAAGACTAAACTTTTAACCCCAAAGGTGAAAGAAAGCCTTAAAATAGTCAGGGACGAGGTTATAGGGGCTTCAATGGCAATGCTTGGGGACACAATATTCGCACTCTCAGAATATCCAGACACGAGCCTGGCGGATCCCATTATAGCCAGAATAGACTCAAACGGCCCTAAGTTCCTCAAAGCATGAAAAATGGAAACTGCAAAGATAGTAACCCCATATCCCATCCTATCAGATTATAAAGTCACCCCCCGCGTGAAAAAATTCATTGTTATGGATAATCACGTTGATCCAACCTTCACCCTAGGGAAAACCCCATAATGGGAATGTGTATTGTGTTCACCATGTTTCGAGGATCGTTGCAATTAAAAGAACTTTGATCCCCACACACTTTACAGCCTATATTTAACCCTCCATTTAAAAGAAAAGTCGAAGATGCAGTTATTCATGGAATGGACTTGCCATTATGATTTTTTTCACACCCTGGGATATACTATTAATGGGGTATATTGCATTCCTGCCCCCACATAGTGTATAGTAATCCTCTTCTCAGGGGATCAGGTAAACTTCCCAGAAAAGTCCAACACCAAAAATTTCTCCTTTTATATGCCCCCATTTTATGTTACATGCGAATTTTAATTTGCAACTGCACAACCCCCCCACAACAAAATCTACATTAATACATTCTAGAAGAGTGAATTATTCACCCGTCCAAGGTCGGGAAGCTTCACTGAAAAAAAATCCTCACACATACAAGCTTTTAATGAGGGGCGTCCACGACCCTCACATCATATATAGTCTCGTACTTTCTACCCCCATCTCCCCCTCATCCCACACTAATAGGAGATTTAAAACAACCAGATGTTAAAAAAAATTGTCATCTTATTGTCTGCGACTCATCTTCCAAGGGGATGATACCTAATTGGGGGGGTGGCTAAACTATTTAAACTTTGAGCTAACAATATAATAGAATGTAGCTGATGAGTCCCCCTTGGGATGCCCAGTAGTGAATGTGTGAACCCAGCCAGTGAAAGGATAAGAAACCTCCCATTCATGGGGGGGTGACTCACATATTAATCCAATAGGGAATAATCCCAGCTTGGATTTTCCCCTTTTCATGGGGGGATCTCCCAAAATGATAAAGATAGTATATGATATTAGAATTTATAGGAAGACTCTCAAGGATCTTATAAGGGAATATGATACAGTAGTGGAACTGGGACCCCACGTGGGCGGGTCAACGAGAATAATAGCAGAAAAAAACCCAAGGGGGAGGATAATAGCCGTTGACAAGAGCCCCCAAGCATGTGAGGCCATGAAGAGCCTTGAAATGGAATACCCGCACCTCAAGTTCATCATGGGGGATGTTAGACGCCATGAAACCCTCGAGGAAGTCTACAAGGACATAGGATCATGTGACGTCCTGGCAGTGGATCTTGGGGGTGGCTATCACCCAGACACAACATTCAAGGTATACTTCATATGGTCCTCAACACTAAAGCCAAGAACATCCATTATAAGGAATAGGGGACTGCTAGATTTCGCAAATTCTTCAAAGATAGATGAGGACCTAGCATCAACCAAGGGATGGCTCGAATCAAGCAGCCAAGGTGGCGTGCCTCCAAGATTAAAAGAATTCAAGCTCTGGTCTGAGAAATTATACTAGAAGGGGGTAAGATCCGGGAGGTAAATGATATGATAGGTAAAATAATTAGAATGGAGAGAATAATAAACCGTGAAACAGGCAGAACGGTCATAGTACCAATGGACCATGGAGTTTCAATAGGCCCAGTCCCCGGCTTACTGGACATGACCAAGACAATAGACCAGGTAGCCACAGGCGGAGCCAACGCAGTCCTAATACATAAAGGGATAGTTGTAACAGGACATAGAGGATACGGGAGAGACATAGGCTTGATAGTCCACCTTTCAGCCAGCACAAGCCTAGGACCAGACCCAAACCATAAAGTCCTCGTAACCTCTGTAGAAAAGGCTCTGAAACTCGGAGCAGATGCAGTATCAGTGCACGTCAACGTAGGATCCGAAAGAGAGCCTGAAATGTTATTAAAACTTGGAACAGTAGCGGAAACTTGTGATGAGTGGGGCATGCCCCTCATAGCAATGATGTACCCACGGGGTGAAAAAATCGAAGACGAACACGACCCAGAAGTCGTTAAACTCGCGGCAAGAGCCGGGGCAGAACTCGGAGCAGATATCATAAAAACTAATTACACAGGAGACCCCGACACTTTCAAGGAAGTTGTTGAAGGATGCCCAGTCCCAGTGGTCATAGCAGGAGGACCTAAAGTCGAAACAGAAGAAGAATTACTACAGATGGTTAAAGATTCCGTGGAAGCTGGCGGGGCTGGAGTAGCCATTGGAAGGAACATATTCCAGGCAGAATCCCCAGAGAACATGACAAAAGCCATAGCAGCCATAGTACACGATGAAATAGAAGTTGATGAAGCACTCAAAATGCTATAGGGGGAGTGTTAGCTGCCCCAATTTTTTGGGGGGGGTGTGTGGAGCTTGCAGTTAGCCCTAAACCCAGGATCCACCCCCCACAGTGGGGGGGAATAGCAGACTATTACAAATAGAGGGTTAGAAACCCCAAATAGAGTTTCTTTTAAAGCTTCACACTATCTTCAACCATCCTGCTCTGGATAGAAGAGTGCCTTCAAGGGCGAGGGCATCTACATGATACTTTAAAGTTTTTCGGAGGTGAGAAGCCCCTGCGGATAAAAGTCTCAAGCAGGGGCTTGAAAGATGAAATTTGCTTGGATAAAAACACCGGAAATTGAATGGGAAGAGAAAAAAACCCTTATAACCACCGCTCTCGAATCGGGTATAGACCACGTATTAGACCGGGAAGACGTTGAAACGATACACAAACTCGGGAACATAAAAGTCATAGCCGATGACGAAGACGCCGACATCATACTGGTAGGGGTTAATGGTGAAGGAGACGGCACATTCCCACTACCCAGCAACCTAGAAGACTCAAAGGATCTCATGGCCGCGAAGAGCCTTAAAAGGCAGGGAAAACCCATAGCAGCTTATGTGGAGATAAAGGGTAAACGGTATGAGGAGCTTGCAAGACTCCTTGGTAAGACTGTGGACTACCTCATCCTAGTAGGAAAAGACTGGAAGATAATACCACTTGAGAACATAATAGCAGACCTCCAAGAGGAGGATGTTAAACTAGTAGCAGCAGTAGCAGATGAAAAAGAAGCTAAAACAGCCCTGGAGACCTTGGAACATGGAACTGATGGTGTTCTCATAGAACCGGAAGATCCATCACAGATAAAAAAGATCGCGAAACTCATCGAAGATATAAAGATGGGCTACTATGAACTCAAACCAGCCACTATAACAAGGATAGAACCAGTAGGATCAGGTGACAGGGTCTGCGTAGACACTTGTTCGATAATGAACATTGGCGAGGGAATGCTCATAGGCTCATACTCCCAAGGATTATTCTTAGTCCATAGCGAATCCCTAGAAAGCGAATACGTGGAATCAAGACCATTCAGGGTTAACGCAGGCCCAGTACATGCATATGTGATGACACCAGATCATAAAACCAAATACCTTTCAGAACTTGAAGCAGGAGATGAGGTTCTAGTTGTTGACAAGGATGGTAAAACAAGACCAGCTATAGTTGGCAGGGTTAAAATCGAAAAAAGGCCCCTGCTCCTTGTCGAGGCAGAATATGAGGGCATGAAACTAAGAACACTATTACAGAACGCCGAGACAATACGCCTAGTCAATGAGAAAGGCAAGCCAGTGTCGGTTTCAGAGTTAAAAGAAGGTGATAAGGTACTAGTACATGTTGAGGAAGCTGCAAGACACTTTGGAATGGCCATAAAAGAGGCCATAATCGAAAAATAGGTGGGATAATCTACGTATAAGGTGGAGATCATAAGCCCCCAAGAAAAGGACGATAAGCTTGATGAGCTCGCAGACAAGGTATACTTTGAAAGAAAGGCTAACATTCATGGTGCTTGTGTCAAACTTTTAACAGATAATAAAAATTTCAAGGAGGAGTGGGAGGACAATTTCAAGTTCATGAACGAGGATATAAGACCCCATGCTAAAGTATTCACTGTGGAAGATGGGGGACCCCTTAGAGTATTCTATGAGCCTCTCTCCAAGACTAGCATAATCCTCAACTGCGACTATTATGGTTGGGTTAAGAGCATAGCACTCGCCACGATCGCAGACTTCTTCGAGGACTACCATTCAGAGCATAGAAGATACTCAGTCCATGGCTCGGCTGTTGACTGCCACGGACAAGCTCTGGCGATCATAGGCCCCCCAGGGACTGGGAAAACAACACTCACATATGGTCTCCTCTTAAATCCTAGATACAATTATGTTTCTGATGACTGGTTTTTCACGCGCATATTCGTGAATGGTGTAATAGTATACTCATCAGAGAAAAACTCCTATATACGCGATGATATAGCAGATTCCTGGGACGAATACAAGGATCTCATAGCCGAGGTGAACCTAGACAAGAAGAAGAGAGGGATAGCTGATGTTAACAGATTATTCAATGGTAGGATCAGGGAAACATCCAATCTCAAGGCAATAGTACTCCTTGAGAGAGACCTTGATGATGAGCCATTTAAAAAGCTTACAAGCAAAGAAGCCCTCAATCATATGAAAAAGAATGACTTCTGCAACCCCCACCAACTTATAAAAGATGAGAGAAAATATAAACTCAGACTAAAATTTTTCAAGGAAATATTCCATAAAATAGAAGTCTACTTACTTAACACTATCGAAACACCCAAAGAAAGCCTGGAAAGAATAAAAAACATACTATGAGGTCTAAGAGTATGGAGAAAATAAGAAGCTTCCTTGCAATTGACGTGGACAACCCCCTCAAAGACAAGATAATAGAAGTCCAAAAAATCCTAGATGAGGCTAACGCCCAATTAAAGTTCGTAGAACCAGAAAACCTACACTTCACCCTAAAATTCTTCGGCCAAATAAACAATAACATGATAAAAGAACTTTCAAGGATAATCAAGGAAAAGATAGGATCATACAAACCATTTAAGCTAAAAATAGAAGGCATAGGGGTCTTCCCAAATAAAAATTATATGAGAGTGATATGGCTAGGAGCAAAAAACCCCAAAAAATTCTCAGAAATCCAAAAAGCATTCGACGAACAATTCTCAAAGTTAGGATTCAAAAAAGAGAAAAGTTACATACCACACCTCACCATAGCCAGAGTCAAAGGGGGTAAAAACAAAGACAAGCTACTGAAAAAGATAGAAGAACTCGAAAACATCCAAATAGGAGAAATGCAAATAAAAGAACTAAAACTCAAAAAGAGCGAACTCAGACCAGAAGGACCCGTATACACCACCATCAAAACATTCAAACTATGATAAGAATGGACTACAAGAAAATACTCTCAAAGATAACACCAACAAGACAAGAAAAAAAAGCCGTTAAAAGATTCACCAACAAACTAATCAAAACCATAAACGACATAGCAGAAAAAAAGAATATAAAAGCTAAAGCCGAGCTCGTAGGATCAGTTGCCAAGGGCACCTGGCTCAAGGGAGAAGCAGACATAGACATATTCATAAAATTCCCCCTTAAAACACCAAAGGAAAAACTCAAAAAATATGGCCTACAACTCGGCCACGAATGCATAAAAACCATGAAAGGCCAAGCCGAAGAAAAATACGCCGCACACCCATATGTTACCGGCCACATAAAAGGATACGAAGTCGACATTGTACCATGCTACGATATAACAGACGCATCACAACTCAAATCAGCAGTAGACAGGACAATACTCCACACAAGATACATCAAAAAAAACCTAAAAAAAGAACAAATAAAAGAAGTATTATTACTTAAAAAGTTCATGAAGGCCATAGGAGCATACGGGTCAGAATTCAAAGTAGGTGGATTCGCAGGCTACCTCTGCGAACTACTCATAATAGCATATGAAAACTTCAAAGGAGTTTTGGAAGCCGCCGCACTGAAATGGAGAAAAGGCCAAATAATAGACATCGAAGGCCACGGCACCGGAAAATACTTCAAAAACCCCCTAATTGTTATAGACCCCACAGACAAGAACAGGAACGTTGCAGCAGCACTCACACAACAAAAACTTTCAGAGTTCATAATAGTGGCGCGCAACTTCCTAGAAAACCCAAAAGAAGACTACTTCCAAGAAATAAAATACTCACATGATAAAGAGAAGATCCACGCCAAATTCAAACAACGGGAAAGCAAATGCATCATCCTAGAATTCAACCCTCCTAATGTGCCAGCAGACACACTATACCCCCAACTGAAAAAGACCATGGACACTTTAGTATCACACCTTTCAAAAGAAGGATTCAAGGTGAACAGGAGCTCCTATTGGACCGATGAGAAAAAAAACAGCCTAATAATATTCGAATTCGAAACATGGAAACTACCAGCCTATAGAAAACA
>LGEU01000025.1 GCA_001507955.1 Methanobacteriaceae archaeon 41_258
TGTGCTATTATACTACTTGGGAGAATATATGCTAATATAACCGCGATTATAACAGCGATTATTATACCAATCCTTGTGATAAGCACTGATCTCTTCCCTCTCTTCAAGGTTTCATAAATATCCCTACCAATGGCCGTCCCTTGGACATGGAATTGCGCGCTTAGAGTGGACATGGCCGCTGAAAGTAACGTTAACATGAAAAGATATGTGAACCATTCCGGCATCGCCGAACTTATAAAAACAGGTATTATCTTATCAGCATTACCCCCACTCGCTTGGATGGCTAACAAACCCTTCTTTTGGAAAAAATAGACATTTGATAACGCACCAACCACATAAGCACCCCATGTCATGACGAATATAAATAATGCACCTATAAGGACTCCCCTGTTAAGTTCTCGGTTGGATTTGACTGTCATAAACCTTACTGCAAGTTGAGGTTGGGCTAAAACCCCTATACCCACCCCTAGTATTATGGTGGAGAGGAGGGTCCACCAGTATGGGCTTCCGAATACGGGCATGCTAGTCCAGCCTGTTGCACCCACACTCTTCGCAGATTCTGGCATGAGATGTCCCATGCTTGTAAGGGCTTCATGGGCGCTTATAACGCCACCAAGCATATAATAGACTGACAGGACAAGGAATATCATGCCAAAGAACATTATAGTGCCCTGGAGGGCGTCAGTATACATAACTCCCCTTATACCCCCCATAACAACATAAACAGCCACTATTAATGCCATTATAATAAGTGCAATTTTAAAATTCAAGTTTAATGAAGTTTCAAGGAACCTTGCAGCGCCTATAAGGACCACAGAGGCATAGAGTGGCATCCCCAAGAATATCACAGCACCCCCAAAATATTGTATAAACTTGCTATTAAACCTCTTTGATAAAAACTCTGGGAAAGTGAAAGCTGAAAGGTTCTCACCAATCCTACGAGTCCTTTTACCATAAAATACAAAGGCTATGAATATGCCCACGAATATGTTAAGGAATACAAGCCAGAGTATACCCATACCATAGACACCAGCCATCCCACCAAAACCGATTATAGCAGCAGTACTAATAAAAGTGGCCCCATAACTAAGAGCCATGATATAAGGGTGTGTTTTCCTACCGGCCACCATGTAATCTTCTGATGTGCTAGTTCTCCTCCATGCAACATAACCTGCATAGCCAACCATGATAAAATAGACCAATATGACCACACCAAGGATTACCATGTTCATATAAGTTACCTCCACAAGAATCGGAATGATTATAAAAAGATAATAGGATATAGAATTTTATAAATGTTATCATCACCTCCCCAGGGTAGATCAAAATGATATGGAATCAGAAGGCAGAATGCATGGACGAAGAAAAAAGAAAGGAAATACAACTTAAAAGACTCCAGGATACTGTGAAGAGGGCTTATGAAAACGTCCCATATTATCATAGAAGATTCAATGAACTTGGAATAGAACCAGAGGATATAGAAGGCCTAGAAGACATTAAAAAGTTGCCATTCACCACGAAACAAGATCTTAGAGAAGCCTATCCCTTTGGGATGTTCGCAGTACCTGATGAAGACATAATAGAAGTCCACACATCCTCAGGGACCACGGGCAAACCAACGGTATCAGGTTACACCCAGAAAGATATAGACCTATGGTCGGAAGTCATGGCAAGAGCCCTAACAATGGCGGGTGCAGGAAGAAGAGATCGCATACAAAACTGCTACGGCTACGGATTATTCACAGGCGGCCTAGGAGTGCACTACGGAGCCCAGAGGATAGGGGCCACGGTGATACCAATATCAGCGGGCAACACCAAAAGACAAATCGAAATCATGCAAGATTTCGGAACAACAATACTCACATGCACACCATCCTATGCATTATACCTTGCAGAAGTCCTACAAAAAGAAAACGTTAAAATGGACAACCTAAAACTCAAAGCAGGAGTATTCGGGGCCGAAATGTGGACTGAGGAGATGAGAGATGCTATAGAGGAAAGATTGGGTCTCACAGCCCTTAACATTTATGGTTTGACAGAGATTATCGGCCCAGGAGTCGCGATGGAATGCCAAGAAAAAAACGGCCTCCACATCTTTGAAGACCACTTCTACCCAGAAATAATAGACCCAGAAACCCTAAAAAACCTACCCCCAGGAAAAAAAGGAGAACTAGTACTCACAACCCTCACAAGAGAGGCCATGCCCATAATAAGATTCAGGACAAGGGACATCACAACCCTAAGGAAAGGAGAATGCCCATGTGGCAGAACCCTCATAAGAATGGATCGCATAACAGGAAGAAGCGATGACATGCTAAAAATACGTGGAGTTATAGTGTTCCCATCACAGATCGAAGAGGCCCTCCTCAAAATAAATGGACTCGAACCACACTACCAAATAGTAGTAACACGACCAAAATACTTGGACGAACTCGAAGTCCAAGTTGAAGCCTCGCCAGCACTATTCTCAGATGAAGTGAAACACGTGGAAGAAGTCAAGAAGATGATAGAAGAACACTTGCAAAGGGAGATAGGATTAAGGGTTAACGTAACACTCGTCGAACCAGAAAGTTTACCCAGGAGCGAAGGAAAAGCCATAAGAGTTATTGATAAAAGAAAATTTTAAATTAGAGGGGAAGATCCGGAATGAAAGTGAAACAAATATCCGTATTCCTTGAAAACAAGAAAGGAAGGTTGAAAAAGGCAGTCCATGCACTCGCCAAAGCTAATATAAATATAAGAGCCTTATCCATAGCTGACACATCAGAATTTGGGATACTACGACTCATGGTCCCAGACCCTGAACTGGCGAAGAAAGTCCTTGAAGAAAACAATTTCGTGGTTAAACTCAACGACGTCATAGCCGTCGAAGTGCCTGACAGGCCAGGGGGGCTCGATAAAATACTAGGTATCCTCACAAGGGCAGATATGAACGTGGAATATATCTATGCCTTCGTGGAAAAAAAGAGCGAAAAAGCGATTGTAGTGATAAGGACAGAAGACATCGACGAGGGTATAAAAGTGTTAAAAGAGGCTAACGTGCCACTATTATCATCAGAGGACATATCAACCCTCTAAGCTCATAAAACCCCTATTGAACGCTTTCAAATTAACCTTGAACAATTTGCTGGGCAAGTTCGCCTTCATAGATTCTATTATAGCATCCTGGGATAAAGGGAAGTCTGGCATGGCCGTGGCGGCTCCCAGGATCGCCATGTTCGTTGAAAGAGGATGACCAGCTTCCAAGGCCACCCTATCAGCGTCAAAAGCGTATACGTTCCCTGAAAATCTCCTAAGTTTCTCTATTATCTCATCCACTGGTGGATACTCTCCAGCGTTTATATTGAATGGTGGAATAGGAGTTAGATTAACTATTAAATGCGCATCCTTCCTTATCTTGTCAATGGCCCTCAAGGCTTCAAGGGGTTCGAATGCCATCATGAGGTCTGCATGGCCACTTGGGATTATAGTGCCTTTTGCTTGGCCTATCCTGACATCGGTAGATACTACACCACCCCTTTGGGCCATTCCATGTATTTCACTCATCACAACGTCCATCCCTTCTTTCATGGCAGCCCATCCTATGATTTCACCAGCTTTTATAATCCCCTGTCCGCCAACACCACATATATAAATGTCATATGATAATTTCACCTTGAACTCCCCCTTTTAGGTCTTATGGCCTTTTCTGGGCAAATTTGGATGCAAACAGCGCATCCTCGACAATATTTTTGATTCACTTTAATGCCATTCTCATATATTATGGCTGGACATGCGAGTTTGTTAATACATTCTAAACATTCATTACAGAGATCATTATCCACTTTAACAGGTTTTCCCTTTGCTTTAAGTGAAAGTTGACAGGGGTATCTTGCAATGACAACGTTAAGTGAGTCCATTTTTAAGGCTTCTTTAAAGGCTTTGATGCTTTTTTTTATATTCATGGGATTTATCACTTTGAATTTCACATCAAGGGCTTCAATGATGTTTTCTATGGGGATGGCTGGGGCTTCACCACCCATACCATCAAATGGGAGGCCAGGGTGTGGTTGGCCTCCTGTCATTGCGGTTGTCCTATTATCTAGGATCACAATGAGGAAATTGTGCTTGTTATGAATAGCATTCAAGAGTGGTGGGATCCCGGCATGGAAGAATGTTGAATCACCTATGAATGACACTATTTTCTGCCTTGTTGCCTTGGAAAAGCCGCAAGCCGCCCCTATACTTGAACCCATTGATAAGAGGTAATCTGCAGTATTATATGGTGATTCTATACCTAGTGTGTAACATCCGATATCTGTTGAGAAAATAACATCCATTTCTAATTCTTCAAGTGCCTTGTTGATGGAATAATAAACTGCCCTGTGTGGGCATCCAGGACAAAATGTTGGGGGTCTTTCAGGTAAATGGGCTTTCAATGGCTCCTTTCTTTTAATCTTTAGGGGTATTTGTTTTCTAATGGAGGCTTCTATTATGTCCTGGTTGTATTCATATATTCTTGGGAATGTGCCATCTAGTTTTCCATGAACATCTACTTCGAGGTTTTCTCGGCCGATTATTGACAGAACATCCTTTTCTATTATGGGGTCGACTTCTTCGATTATGAAAACCTTTTCAAGGTCTTCTATGAATCTTAATACTACTTTATCAGGGAATGGGTATGTGAATCCTAATTTTAGTATAGATATGGGGAGTTTTTTTTCATTTATTATGTCATGGGTGTAGTTGAATGCACCGCCACTTGTTATAATCCCATATCCACCATGGGTTTTGTGGTGTTGGTTGTATGGTGATTTGTTCACGATCTTGGATATTTTCTCTGTTTTCTTGATGAGTTCTTTGTGCATGGTCTTTGCGGTTGATGGTACGAGAACAAATCTTTTAGGGTTTTTTTTGAATTGACCTTTTTTTCTCATCTTTTTGATTTCACCCACTTTCACTCTGCTTCTCATATGTGATACTCTTGTTGTTGTCCTGACTAATACTGGTATTTTAAACTTTTCGGATAAATTGAAGGCGTATTTTGTAAAATCGAGGATCTCCTGGGGGTTTGATGGTTCGAGGAGGGGAATGTTTGCAAATCTTGCATAGTGTCTATTGTCTTGTTCATTTTGTGATGAGAACATTGATGGGTCATCTGCCGATAATATGACCATGCCTGCTTCGACTCCAGTGTATGCTATGCTTACAAGTGAATCTGATGCCACGTTAAGTCCTACATGTTTCATGAAGGTGAATGATCTCACGCCAGAAGCCGCCGCTGCAGCGGCCACTTCCACCGCAACCTTCTCATTTGTTGAAAATTCGAAGTATAAACCGGCTTTGGATGCTATCCTTGATAGAACATCCCCTATTTCTGATGATGGCGTCCCAGGATAAGTGCTTGCAACAGTAACCCCTGATTCTATAGCTGCTCTCGCAGCAGCTTCATTGCCTAATAGGAAAAGTTCATCACCTTTCCTTGCATCTAGAATTTTAATCATACGATCACCTACCATCAGATTTTAAATTTAAGAAGAATCACCCCCCCCACAATAGTGGGGGGAAAATTATAATAATGAAAAAAATTTAAAAGTTCTATAATTCCAATCTGATTTTCCTAGACTTTTATAATTTCCCCCATAAAATTTTGGAGATAAAAAGAATATGATAAAAGTTAAAATATTAAGGTCCGACCCGGAAAAGAACGATAAACCATACATTGAAGAGTATAAGATTCCATTTAAAGAGAAGATGAAAATAATCGACGCTCTCAACCTAATCAATGATAGATACGGGGCTAACATTGCCTTCAGAAGCTCGTGCAGGGCCGGACAATGCGGGTCCTGCGCGGTTAAAATGGACGGCGAAGTAGTATTAGCATGTAAAGCAGAAATAAAGGAAGGGGCACTGATAGAACCATTAGACTTCCCAGTAATAAAGGATCTTATAGTCGACAGGAGCGAGATAGAAGAAAAAGCACGACAGATGAGATTATACTTGGAATCAACTGGTGAAGGCCTTCAAAAGATAAAACCAGAAGATTATATGGATTCAAAGAAACTTAGAAGTTGTATCGAGTGCTTTTCATGTATAGCTGCTTGTCCAGTTATCAAAGAAAGCTCAGAATTCGCAGGGCCATATTTCATGAACTACCTGTCAAAGTTCGCATTCGACCCCCGAGACAAGGCAGACAGGGCCAGAGAAGGATTTAAAGAAGGATTATATTGTTGCACAACCTGTGCAAAATGCGAAGAAATCTGCCCAAAACAACTAAGCATACCAGGAGACGCCATCGAAAAACTAAGAGCGCTGGCATGTAAACAGGATATCGGACCATTAGAAGCCCACAAGAAGGTTAAAAAACTCATAGAAGAGACAGGAAGATCAGTTGAACACATAAAGGAAGGATTCATAGAATCCCTAGATTTGGAGGCTGAAAATCCAAGATTAGGATTCTTCACAGGATGCCTAGTAGACTACAGGATCCCAGAAGTGGGACTAGCACTACTCAGAGTCCTGAAAAGACATGGAATAGAAATCGACGTACCACCAAACCAAGTATGCTGTGGCTCCCCCATGATACGCACAGGACAAACCGACATAGCAAAAAAACTCGTAGCCCAGAACAAAAAGGCACTACAAGGATACGAAGCTATCATAACAGTCTGCGCAGGCTGCGGTTCCACACTCAAAAACGACTACCCAAAATACGGTCTAAAATTAAACGTCCTAGACATAAGCGAACTACTGGCAGAAAACCTCAACACAGAGGACATGAAACCAGTAAACATGCGCGTAACATACCACGACCCATGCCACCTTGCAAGGGGCCAAGGAATACGACTAGAACCAAGAAAAATACTCAAAAAGATAAAAGGATTAGAATTCGTTGAAATGGAGAAACCAGACAGGTGCTGCGGCTCAGGAGGCGGTGTGAAATCTGGGAAACCAGACCTAGCATACAGTCTAGGGAAAAAGAAAGCCGAGATGATAAAAAAACTAGGCGTAGACGCAGTAATAACAATATGCCCATTCTGCCAATTACATATAAAAGACTCCCTCGAACGAGAAGGAATAGAAAACATCAAAGTCATGAACATACTGGAATTATTAGACTTGGCATATAAATGAAAAATGGAAGAAGAAAAGATAAAACAACTTGAAGATAACATCCACGTGGTCTTTGTCGAACCCGAAACCCCAGGAAACATCGGCTTCATAGCCCGGGCAATGAAAAACTTCGGATTAAAGAAACTAGTCCTCATAAACCCATGCAAATTAGACGATGAAGCATACCTACATGCAATGCACGCAACAGACATCCTAGAAAATTCAATAACATTCAAATCCCTCCAGGAGATGCTGAAGAAACTTTCACCAGACTTCATCGTTGGCACAACAGGAGTACCCGGCGGAAGCTACAAAATAGCAAGAATACCCCTCAGACCAGAACAATTTGCAAAGGCGCTAAATCCAAAGGTTAAAATAGCCATACTATTCGGCAGAGAAGGAAATGGCCTCACAAACGAGGAAATAGAAGAATGTGACATTATCGTAAGCATACCCACAAGCCAAGAATATCCTATAATGAACGTTTCACACGCAGCTGCAATAATATTCTACGAAATATTCAAAAAAAGGGACTATAACCCCAAGGGGATTGAAGAAGCTTCAGGACTTGAAAAAAGGCTATTAGTATCTGATATGGAGGATATAATATCTTCACTTGGATTACCAGACCATAAAAGGAGAGTAGCCCTAAGAGCCTTCAAAAACCTCATAGGCAGAGCTTTCATCACAGGAAGAGAAGCCCACACTCTAAAGGGCATGCTCAGAAGGATAAAAAATAAAATCTAAGGGAGGTTTTTACACTGATTCCTGGACTAGGAAACTGGGACATTTTCAGTATAATATTCTTCATAATCCTTATCATATTCATACCAATAGTAATGAGAATCCGCATATTCTCAACACTACAAAAGGCCCTAATCGAAATGGAGAACATGGTGCAAGAATCAAGAGACATAATAATCAAATTCTCCAAAGAAAAGGACAAAAAGACTCGGGAAAAGGTTAATGAATTCCTAGATTTCTTCGTAATACCCCCAACAAACCTAGACCCTAATGGTATAGTCCAAAAATTCAATAAAATACTGGAGTTGAGCGAATCCAGATTCAAAAACATGGCCAACACGATAGCCTCAGAGGCCAGCAGGGAAACAAAAGCAAATATAATAATGACCCTCAAAGTTGCCATAGGACTCAATAGTGTATATAAGATGATAAGACACAACCTAGAACTCGCAAAGAAAACAGGAAACCTCCAAATACTCATAGCCCTACAAATGAACATGCCACTCATCATGAGAATATTCAAAGCCCAATTTAAAGGCGCTAAGGCATTCTCCAAGGGCCTTCCAGTGGGTGACGGAGCAGGTCCGCTCACAACAGCCATGCTACTCAAAAAGGATGACAAAATAGAATCAATAGATGAGATGATCTACGCAAAAAGAGAATGCAATAGCAGAAAACTCATCATACTCAGACCAGAAGGGCCAGGAGCAAGACTGGGTAAAATTGCAAAGGCCGTGAACACACTAATAGACAGATTCAACATCCAAAAGATTATAATGATAGATGCAGCCGTTAAAATGGAAGGTGAAGAAACAGGTAAAGTTGCAGAGGGTGTTGGTATAGTCATCGGGGGCACCGGCGTCGAAAAATGGTTCATCGAGGACAAAATACTCAAAGCCGATATCGAAATAGATTCAATAGTGATTAAAATGAGCCCAGAGGAAGCGATAACCCAGATGAATAAAAAAATCCTCAAAGGATGTGAAACGGCCCTTGAAAGGGTTAAATCCAGCATAGAAAGGACAGAGGATGGAAACATACTCATTGTAGGAGTGGGCAACAGCTGCGGCATACCTAACATCATAGAAGACCCGTCGATCATAAAATTAAAAGATGATGAAAAAGGAGACACATAACATGGCAATCCTAAGCGACCATGACATAAAAAAGTACCTAAAAAAGGGCCTTATAGTCATAGACCCACTAGAGGATCCTGAGAGACAAATACAACCATCATCGGTGGATCTTAGGATGGGAAACGAATTCAAGGGATTCAAAATCATAAGAAAACCGTGCATAGACCCCCAAGAACCAGGGGACATAGAATCCTACATGGAAACATACCACATAGAAGATGGAAAATCCTTCATAATACACCCAGGAGAATTTGCCCTAGCCACAACATACGAATATATAGGATTACCAGACAACCTCGTCGCAAGAGTAGAAGGAAGATCATCCATCGGAAGGCTCGGGATCACCATGCACGTCACAGCAGGATACATAGACCCCGGATTCCATGGCAGGATCACACTCGAAATCTCAAATATTGGTAAAATGCCAGTAGCACTTTACCCAAAACAGAGAGTATGTCAGATCGTATTTGAGACAATGACATCACCAGCAGAAAAACCCTACGGACACCCCGAAAGAGAAAGTAAATATATGGGCCAACTCAAACCAGAAACAAGCAAGATAAAAGAAGACTATGAACTCAGAAAACTCAGAACAAAAAAAGAATAAGAGGGATAATAATGAGCCACGAGGAAGTGATGAAGATCGCGAGAAAACGCGGATTCCTATGGTCATCCTTTGAAATCTACTCAGGAGTGGCTGGATTCGTAGATTACGGTCCACTAGGGGCCCTATTAAAGAACAAGATCATGAACAAATGGCGAGAATACTACATCATAAAAGAAGGATTCTATGAGATGGAATCACCCACAGTAATGCCAGAAGAAGTTTTTAAGGCTTCAGGCCACGTGGATCACTTCAATGATCCAATGACCCAATGCAAAGAATGCAAAGAAGTATACAGAGCAGATCACATAATTGAAGAAGCCACTGGCATGGACGTTGAAGGTTTGGAGAACCAGAAACTCACAGAAATAATCTCTAACAGGAAGATAAGATGTCCACGCTGTGGCGGACACCTCACACATGTTTGGAGTTACAATCTCATGTTCCAGACGCTAATCGGGGCGAAGGGTAAAAAAATAGGATATCTCAGACCCGAAACAGCCCAGGGCATATTCACACCATTCAAAAGACTTTTAAGATTCTTCAGGAACAAATTACCCTTCGGTGTCGTCCAACTCGGAAAAGCTTACCGAAACGAAATATCACCCCGCCAAGGCGTCATAAGACTCAGAGAATTCACACAAGCAGAAGCGGAAATATTCGTAAACCCCAAAGAGAAAACGCACCCGAGATTCCACACAATAAAATCAGAAAAACTAAAACTCTACCCAGCAGAAAACCAAGAAAAAGGCAAAAAACCCATAACAATAACTGCAGGAAAAGCCGCTGAAAAAGGCATAATATCAAGTGAACTCCTAACCTACCATTTATGGTTAGCGAAAAAATTCCTAGTCGATATAGGAATACCAGAAGATGTCATAAGATTCCGTCAGCATCTCCCAACAGAAATGGCCCATTACGCCATAGATTGTTGGGACGTTGAAATAAAAACCAACAGATACGGATGGATCGAAATAATAGGCATAGCAGACAGGACAGACTACGACCTCAAATCTCACAGTGAACACAGCAAAGAAGACCTCAAAGTCTTCATAGAATACAAAAAACCTAAGATAGTAAAAAAAGAGACAGTTAAAGCCAAGATGGATAAAATCGGCCCAAAATTTAAAAAAGAAGCTGCAAAGATCATAAAAGCCCTAGAAGACCTGGATCCGAAAATCGTCAAAAAAGAACTTGAAGAAAAGGGCCAATTCAAACTTGAATTAGATAAAACATACACTCTATTAGAGGAAGATCTTGAATTTGAAGAAATTGAAGAAACCATAAAAGGTGAAAAAATATTCCCACATGTGATAGAACCATCCTTTGGCATTGACAGGATAATATATTCACTCTTACTCCACTCATATAAAAAAGAGGATGATAGAACCTATTTTAATTTCCCAGCTGATATAGCACCGGTGGAAGTTGCAGTCCTACCCTTAGTAAACAAGGAAAAACTTGTCCAATTAGCACTAAAGATAAAAGAGGATCTTAGAAACAATGGTTTCATCGCAGAATTTGACACATCAGGTACAATAGGGAGAAGATACGCTCGTATAGATGAAATAGGAGTGCCATTTGCGGTGACAGTTGATCACCAATCACTCAAAGACCATAAAGTCACCTTAAGAAATAGGAACGACACAAAACAGATCAGAATATCAATAAAAGACCTTACAAGAGCACTGGAAGACCTTCTGAAAAGGCGGATGAAATTCCAGGACCTTTCACGCTTTTATGAAATCCAAGATTAACAGGTGAGAATAGGATGATAGACGCCCACATACACGCAGACACGCGCCCATATGAAGATTTCGAGAAAATGGCGATAGCAGGGATAAACAAAACCATAACATGTGCCCACGACCCCCTACCAATGAAGGTTTCAGCAGTCACCCTTGAACACATACAACGCCTACTAGAAGTTGACGCCCAACGCGCGAAAGAAAACGGAATCAAATTATATGTAGCGGCGGGAATACACCCAAGAAGCATACCCAGAGACTACAACAAAGTGATAAAGGATCTGCCACAAATTCTAGAAGATAAAAGGGTCGTGGCCATAGGAGAAATCGGAATTGAAGAGGGAACCCAATTAGAGATAAAAGTTTTAAAAGAACAATTACAATTAGCTGATGAATTGAAAATCCCTGTAATAATACACACCCCCCGCAAAAACAAAAAGAAAATAACAAGGATTCTCCTTCAAATCCTAGAGGATAATATTGACACCTCAAAGCTGCTAATAGATCACGTGAATACTGAGATAATCAAAGAAGTCATCGACCAGGAATCAATGCTCGGACTCACCATACAACCAGGTAAGATGACACCATTTGAGGCAGTTATGATCATGAGAGAATATGGTGTAGATAAATTCATTTTAAACAGTGACATGAGCTCCGCACCATCAGATCCATTATCAGTGCCGAAAACAGTTCATAAAATGTGTCTTGAAGGATTTAGTGATCTAGAAATGCTTAGAGTATCCTCAAAGAACGCTGAAAAGTTCTTTAAAATATAGATTAACATTTCATGCTATTATCTTTTTTCTGATGAGTTATATCGCACCTAATCTTTTAAGATTTTTCGAAGCACATTCATGCGCTCTTTTAAGGCACGAGTTTAAACTTTCACCTTGGACCCATGATGCTATAAAACCTGCGGCAAAAGCGTCACCTGCACCAGTCGTGTCCACAGCCTTAACTTCCCTAACCTTATATTTAACCACGCCTCTTTTTGTATAAAGTTCAGCACCTTTACTCCCCCTTGTTATCACTATCAATGGGACTCCTTCATCTATTAGAAAATTAACACCCTCCTCGAGAGATTTACCGGTTAAAAGTTTAAGTTCATGCTCATTGAGAAAAAGAACATCCACATTCTGGAGTATTGGTCTCAATGTGGACACGCCATAAGCTGCCAGAAGAGCTCCAGGTGCAAACGAGAGAATATTTGCATGTTCAGCTGTTGGAAATGCTATTTCAAGGTACGTACCCCCAAGGTGGATGAGATCAACCTCTGAGATATAATCTATCTCCTTTTTTCCGATTTTAAGCTTCTTGTTCGCGCCTATAAATGAATAGATGGATCTTCTACCAGTCCTATCCACACTTATGAATGCCATCCCAGTATCTTCATCGGTCCTTGAAACACCCCTTATGTCAACTCCTTCATCCTTGAGTCTATTATAGATTATATCCCCAAAATAGTCCAAACCAAGCTTCGCTATTATGCCAGTTTTCAAGCCATTTCTGGTGGCATGGACTGCAAAATTAAGGGCAGATCCGCCAGGTGAAATATGTAACTTTTCAATGTTCATTTCAGTATCAGGTTCTACAAAAGATGGAACCTTTAGGATGAAATCTATATTAGCGGTTCCCACACTTACAATATCCAAAAGGAGTCCCCCAAATGGGAGAAGTTTATCTGCGCCCTGTTAAACCCGCTATTAATTTTGCAATAATCCCCCTCTTATCCGGTTCAATTGGATGGAACTCTTTACCTAAAAGATCAGCGGCCAATTTCATGATAGCATTGCTTGCCGGCGATTTAGGATTCTTTATAACTATGGGCTCTCCAAATGCTGCTGACCTACTAACCTCGGGGTCTTCGGGTATAACAGCTATTACTGGGACCTCTAGTATGGTTTCGATCTCATCAATGGTTAAGAAGGTTTTATCATGTTGCTCCCTATTCACCACAACACCTATTATTTTAACGTCTAGCTTATCTGCAATTATTTTTGTCTTGAGAACATCACTTATGGACGGGATCTCTGGAGTTGTGACGAGCAAAAGTTCTTCAGCAGCAGCAAGTGCTGTTATGGCATCCTTTTCAAGGCCAGCCGGGGCATCAATTAATAGGATGTCAGTATCTTCAAGTAGCTGGGATAATACTTCCTCCAAACGTTCTAGTTTCACACTTCGGAGCCCTTCTAATGATATGCCGGCAGGGACTATCTTCACGCCCTCTGGACCATCATAGATAGCTTCCTCTATTGAGGCTTTACCTGCAAGCACATCATGTAAAGTGACGGATTTGCCTTCCATTCCTAGTACGAGCTCCAAATTGGCCATTGCGATATCTGCATCTAGTACAATTACTCTTTCGCCGTAACTTGCGAGTGCAACTCCTAGGTTGGCTGATACTATTGTTTTTCCAACCCCTCCTTTGCCAGAAGCTATTGTTATGACTCTTGTCATTTTATGCCTCCAAAGTTCGGTCCTAATGGATTTCGATATTCACACTAAACTTTTCTATGATTTCAGGATAACCTCTGAATGTCTTTTTTATCTCCATTTCAATTATATCATAAATGTGTTCTTTTAGTTCTTCTTCTTTCATCACTCCACCTATTAGACGGGATAATAATCCTTTGCTTTCGCGTTCGATAAGTACTTTTATATCCCCTTCAAGTTCGGGCACGTTTTCAAGGAAGACCATGACTTCAACATTTTTTATATTGGGGATACCTATTATTGATTTTTTTATTTTGTTCATCAAGGTCAATTCTACTTTCTCTGTATCTATTGTGGTCATGGCGCCGCCTTTATAGGTTTCAAGGACTCTTTCAACCTCTTCTTCATCAACGTCTGCCAATCCATACTTTTTCATTACTTCTTCTCTGTTCAGAGGCCTTTTTGTGTGTTCTTCTTTTTCTGTTTCTTTGGTGATTTCAGGGGTTTCTTCTGGTTTTGTTGGTGTTATTTTTGTGTGTTCTTCTTTT
>LGEU01000026.1 GCA_001507955.1 Methanobacteriaceae archaeon 41_258
GCCTTAAATTCTATCCAAACATTAGAACCGATAGTTATATTCATGTCATGGAAAGACTTCCGAGTCATATAAACAGCGAACATCTCATCATTACATTCCACTTGTAATTGGAGGAGTGATCCCATTTCATTTACTCTTATGATCTTGCCTTTTAGCTGGTTGAGCGCGCTTGAATCTCTAGGTCCCCCTGAAACAGTTATATCTTCGGGTCTTATGGTGGCGATTACTTCCCCTTCTGCTGGTTTAGATGAATAAATGCTTATTTTATTAGATTTTATGAGTGTGAGCCCTTCTTTTGTCATTTCTGCTTCGCCTTTTATTATGTTTTTAACCCCAACGAATTTTGCAACGAAATTATTGGCTGGTTTCCTGAATATTTCACTTGGCTTGCCAATTTGCATTATTTTATTCTGGAGTATGGCGATCCTATCAGCTAGGCGTTGTCCTTGGAAAAGGTCATGTGTGGTGAATATGATACTGGTTTCGCCTTTTAATTCCTTTATGGCATCCTCTATCCTCTTTTTCGAAACCGGATCCAGATTTGATGTGGGCTCATCCAATAGTAAAAGTTCTGGCCCGTTTATGAGCGCACGTGCGAGTGCAAGTCTTTGTTTCTCTCCCCCAGAGAGTCTTTGGGCATCTTTGTTTTCATATCCTAAGAGTCCTACAAGCTCTAGGACCCTTTTCACTTCATCTTCTTGGGGGTTTTCGCCCCTGATCCGCGGCCCGTAAATGACATTATCATAAACTGTCCTTTTTAGTATTGGTGTTTCTTGGAATACCATACCTATCCTGCGCCTTATTTTGAATGCTGGGACGCTTAAGGCATCTATGCCATCAAATATTATCCTACCAGTGGTGGGTTTTTCAAGGAGGTCTATAATTTTGAGGAGTGTTGTTTTACCTGACCCTGTGGGGCCTATTATCCCCAGGGTCTCACCAGCTTTTACTTTAAGGTTTATATCCTCTAAGACCATTTTTTCGTCGTATACTTTTGATATTCCCTGTAATTTGAGCATCATTCTTTTCACTTTTCTTGGAAGTAATTTAAGAGGGTGTTTATTATAAGCGAAACCGCGAGTAGTATTATCCCAAGGGCTATTGAAAGTTCCAGGTTCCCCTTTGATGTTTCAAGTGACATTGCACTTGTTATAACCCTAGTGCAGCCCCTTATGTTCCCACCAATCATTATGGCAATACCCACCTCTGATATAGCCCTGCCAAAACCCAAGATTATAGCGCCCATTATACCATACCTTGCCTCAGAAATTAAAGTGGAGAGTGTCTGATACTCTGTGGCTCCCAACGATCGTGCAAGATCCACAATCTCATCACCAACACCTTTGAGCGCCGTTATAGTGAAACCAGTTATCAGAGGCGAAATTAGTATAGCCTGGGCCAATATCATGCCCCAGGGTGTGAATAAAAGATTCAAGGATCCTAGTGGCCCAGATTTTGAAATTAATAGGAATACAAATAATCCAACCAGAACTGTGGGTATACTATACAGTGTTTGGATTATGTTTATGATAGCTCTTTTGCCCTTGAATTGTTTAAAGTGTATTAGGGCCCCGGCAGGTACTGCGATGAGTGATGCTAATAACGTTGATGATAGCGAAATCATCAGTGTACGTGATGTTATATCGATTACTTCTGGGTTTAGTGTTATTATAAGTTCCAATGCTTTTAAAATGCCTTGTAATATTTCGTTCAATCATATCACCGGGGAGCATCAAAAAAAAAAAGGAAATGGAATAATGGGTCAGGCTTCTGGCTCCGACTTTCCGAAAAGGGCTGTGAATAGTGAGTTCCCGTATTTGCCTTTACCATATTTTGCTATGATATCTTGTCCTTCTTTGCTTAAAAGGAAGTTTACGAATTTCATCGCGGCATCATAGTTTGCACCATTCACTTTTTCTGGGTTTATGGGTATTGCAGAGTATACGTTGAGGAGGTCGCTACCATTTGTAAGATATGGTACAAGATTTATTCTATTCTGGTATGCAAGGTATGTTCCAGAGTCTGTGATTGTATAAGCTTGTTTTTCATTGGCTACTCGGAGCGTGTCAGCCATTCCGCTTCCTGTTTCGATGTACCATGGGGATTTTTTTATATCATTATAATTTATACCTGTTTTGTTCCAGATTTTTATTTCCCTTGAATTTGTCCCTGAATTATCTCCTCTTGATACGAATTTTACTTCAGATTTTGTTTGTGCTGCTGTGAATATTCGGTGGAATGCTTCTGTTGCTGTTGTGCTTCCATTGATATTCGCTGGGTCGTCCTTTGGGCCGATGATGTAAAAGTAATTGTAGGCGAAGGGGTATCTTTTCGTCCCATAGCCTTCATCTATGAATGTTTCTTCTCTTTTTTTGTCATGGACTATCAAAAGGTCTGTGTCTCCTCTTTTTCCACGTTCTAGTGCTATTCCTGTTCCCCCTGATACTATTTGGATGTCGATGTTAGGATATTTTTTTTCGAATTGAGCTTCAAGCTCTTCAAGCAATCCTGTATCTTCAAGACTTGTTGTTGTGGATATTCTAAGGACTTCCTTTTCAAGATTGCTTAGATAATATATTCCAGATGCTGCCAGTATTATTGTTATAATTATCAAGGCAATTGCCAACTTCTTCATGTTATCCTTCCTCTCACTATTTTTTTTGACCCCCCCCTCATATCAGGTGGGGGTAGTTCATTTCCAACTATATCGAGATGCATATATAATACAATCGATGTGCTCAAATACATCTTTCTTAACATAAAAAAGTCATAATTGTATAGTATTCAGCCTTTCCTAGCCCTTCCATGGAAGTATGCTGCCATCTCCTTCTCCCCTTGCCTTGTGAGGATAGCGCCCATAAGATACCATGCCCTCGCATCCCCAGGATTCTTTTCAAGCACATCATGGAGCTTCAACTTCGCCTCCGCAAACCTACCACTCCTATAAAGAAAATAAACCTCAGAATACGCACCTTCAACTTCCAAGTCAACATCCTCCATAGCCCCAGTTTCAACCTCCACCAAAAAACCCCCACTCATCACACTCTTCAAATACCAGAGCATACTTCTAGCAGCTTCCTTATGCAATGGTTTATTATCATTACCACATTTAGGAGAGTATATACAGGAAGGGCAACCATCAGCGCACCCACACGAATCCACAAGCTCAAAGGTTGAAGTGATAATATCCTCAAATAATATAAAAGCTTTCTCTGCCAATCCTATACCACCCTCAAATACATCATAGATAAATATTGTGGCCGCGCCAGTATCCGGATGATGAGAAGTTGACAAGCCACCAATATCCATACGATCACAGAGCACATGTAAAGGGAACAATGAGATAATAGCATGTTCACAACCATGCAAACCACCCTCAAACGCCTCATCATCAAAATCATCCCTAATCTTTCCTTCAAGTTCCTCTGAGATGGTGAACCAGAGAGCGGTTGACCTAAACCTTAAAGGCGGCAAGGCCAATGGGAAAGTTCCAAGAACTTTGCTATAAGCCATCACACGATAAAGATAATAGTCTTCTGTAACTTCAACCTCCCCAAAATACAAATCAAAACCTGAAAACCTCCTCTTTCTCAAAATCCTTTTAACTTTAAGGTCGATCTTTTTAAGCGCCTGCGTATGATAATCCACACTTTTCCTTGTAACATGGATCTTGCGCCTCTTCAAGTCGAATTCATCCACTGTATAAGTGTCCCCACGGTTTATGAGCACCGCACCCTCATGGGCTTCACGATAAGCATGCGCCCTATCCATCCTCTCAAGAACCCTACTATCATCTAGGACTGTGAAATTATCATCTGATATCTGATCAAGCCCGTAAGTAAACTGGGGATCACCTTCTCCACTGTATACAAGACCATGATCCGCTATAGTGAGTTCACCATCTTTTAGCATCTCTGCTATAACTTTCAAGTTGAAATCATTTTCAAAAAAATCTTCAAGGTTTAAGGGTAGTTCACTTGCGGCGCATGCTATCTGATTCCGGAGTATGAACCTATTTTTAAGGTCTATTATAGCATTCTCATGAGACTTTTCAAAAATAAATGACGGATTTTTCATAAGGTACTGGTCTAGTGGATTTTCAAAGGCCACAAGTATTATGATAGAATCGTTCTCTTTTCTGCCTGCACGGCCGGCCTGCTGCCAGGTAGATATCATCGTCCCAGGATACCCTGATATCATAACCGCATCTAGGGAACCTATGTCTATGCCAAGTTCCAGGGCGTTTGTCGTGCTAACACCTAGAAGTTCACCGCTTCTCAAGCCCTCTTCTATTTTTCGCCTGTCCTCGGGCTTGTAACCTGCACGGTATGTTGTTACACGGTATACGAGTTCTTTTTTCTTTTTGTCGAGTTCCTCTCTTGTCCATAGTGTTATGAGCTCGGCCATCTTCCTTGAGACTGTGAAGCAAAGGCACTGCAACCTATTAAATACAAAATATGATAGTATGTTTTTGGTTTCATGGTGCGTTGACAACTTTTCCTTCTTTTTGGAGGGATTATAGAGTATGAAGTGTTTTTTTCCGGATGGTGAGGTGTCCTTTGAAACTAATTTGAATTTTTTGCCTATGAGTTTTTCTGCGAATTCCCGGGGGTTTGCAAGGGTTGCGCTTGAAACTATGAACTGTGGATCGGAGCCATAGTATTTGCAGATTCTTTTAAGTCTTCTTATGAGGAATGCCACGTTTGATCCGAACACGCCACGGTACTGGTGGGCTTCGTCTACAACTATAAATTTTAGGTTTTTGTAGAATCGGCGCCATTGGTGATGCCATGGCAGTATACGATGAAGCTGATAAGGATTAGTTATAACGATCCTAGCATTCGCCCTTATCCAAGGTCGTTTATTTTTTGGGGTGTCCCCGTCATAAACACTTGGATTTAGCCTCAGTCCAAGCTCTGATTCCAATCCTTTTAAAACTTTTAATTGATCATTAGATAGGGCCTTGGCAGGGTATATGTAGAGTGCTGTCGCATTCTCATCATGGGTTAGTTTTTCCATTATTGGAAAGTTAAATGCTAATGTTTTACCAGAAGCCGTGGGAGTTGTTATGATAACATTCATACCATCGCGTATATATTCAAGAACCTTAACCTGATGATGGTAAAGTTTCATCCCTTTTTCTAAGAGGTATCCTTTCATGTTTTCTGGCAAGTCACTGACTTTAGCATATTTTGCTTTCCTCGATGGCATGGTCTCTATGTGCTCGATAGCGTCCTTGAATCTCCTATCCTCTTTGAATCTTTCCAGTATCTTTTGGATCATGACAAAAAGTTATTATAATAATATTATTTAATTCTTTTTCCTGGGGAGTTCCATAAAAATAAATTTAGATCTACAGTTTTTTAGTGTGTCGGAGGGCTGCAATAGTCCATTTGTAATTATCATGGATATGGTCGTGAGTGAGTCCTCATTTTGAGATATAGATGTCCAATTTTTCTATTGTAAGATGTGGGAATATTATATATTAGTTTGTATATAAAAATCTTAGGGGTGTTTTAATGAGCCTTTTGGAAACTATCAAAAAGAGAAGGAGTATAAGGAAATTTAAACGGAAAAGTATACCTGAGGAGTATCTTGAGGAAATAATGGAGGCTGCAAGATGGGCTCCATCCGCTGGTAACCTCCAAAGTAGAAAATTTTTAATTGTTAAAAACCCCCAATTGAAACATGAACTTGCAAAGGCAGCCTATGGGCAACCATTTATAGAAGAAGCCCCAGTTGTTGTCGTTGCATGTGCAGATCTTGAAAGGTCTGCTCTAGGCTATGGTGAACGTGGAAGAAACCTTTATTGCCTATTTGATGTCGCGGCCTCGGTTGAGAATATGCTGCTTACAATACATGAACTTGGTCTCGGAGCTTGTTGGGTGGGGGCGTTTGACGAAAGACTCGTAGCGGAAATCTTGGAAATCCCCTCTACTTTAAGGCCAGTTACGTTAATCCCTCTAGGTTATCCTGCGGAGAAACCATCAGCACCTCCCAGGGTGAGTGTAGATGAAGCGTTCACTATAATAGATTAGAGTATATGTAAACTGTTGATAATAGTATCGAAGTTGCGATTTTCCTTGTTGAAATCCTCAGGAGTTGCTTCACATTCTATAATATAGAAGTAGTCCCCTTTTTGGAGGATTATCATACGAATCTGTTGTCTTGTCTGTGTTTGATCGCAACCTAACTTATATACTAGTTCGTAGGCTTTTGAGCTGTCAACTGTAAGGGTTCTATTCGATATTTTCTCATAACAGTATTTTGAAAGTTCTTCTTGCAATTTTTGGACATGTTCTAAGTATCGGTCTTCAAGACTACCGTTTGCTTTTTCCTGTCCTATTATAACCATCGCTTTATTAGAGGGGGCGCTGACAATTATAAGGGCCCCTGGAAGATCCGTGGGTTTATTACATTTCCATCCTATTGGATAATCAAATGACACCCTAGAACCCTCATAGTGTCCTTTATAGGTACAACCTGTCGCTAATATCACTAAAAAAATAATTAATAAATATGTTTTCACTTTAACCCTCCTATGATAAATTTTTTTAATATTTTATCATTTTCATCAAATTTTATGCCTTCGCTCTCTAGTAATCTTTTTTTCATCCATGCGCTGCCCTGATATCCTCCAAGGCTCCCATCAGATTTCACGATTCTATGACATGGTACAATGATAGGGAAAGGGTTAGTAGCAAGGGCTCTTCCTATACTCCTAGGACTTGTTGAAAGTTTCTTCGCTATACAAGCGTAAGTGCTTACAAAACCGGCCGGTATCCTGCAGACCACTTCTAAAACCTTTCTCTGGAAGTTTGAACAAAGATCCAATGCAAGGTTTTCCATCTTCACACTCTCTAGGGATAGGCTAGCAAATTTCATCCTTCCATTTAGATTTCCGGGTAAGATGACCTTGGATATGACCGGTCTATTTTCCATATGCCAGAGTATATGGATGGTTCCGATTGGTGTCCTCATAGGTGTTATTCTAGTTTGCAGACGTCCTTGTAGCATGTGAATATCTCCTCTGTTATCCTTTTTGTGGCTTCTCTTTTCTCAGAAATCACGATATCCGCCCCTGCCCTGTAAAGCGGTTCCTCATCTTCGAAGCCCCTTATGCGGACTATTATCTTCATAAGAGGGTTTAAGTGGCGTGCTTCATGGGCAACATGGGCTGTTGAATCATAATCCGTTATAGCCACCACCATCGCGGCGGCCTTTGAAACATTAAAATGTTTTAAAACGTTAATGTGGGTTGCATCACCATAATAAATATTGTATCCCTCATCTTTAAGCCTATTAACAACCTCAGGGTTTATATCAACTCCAATGTATGGTATGTTGTTCTCCTCCGCCATATTCGCGAGTTTTCGGCCTGTTAAACCCACGCCTATGATGATAAGATGATCCTCAAGGGGCTTCTCGGGTTTCTCATAATATCTTCCCCTTCTAAGCTTTCCTGGTAGTGGGAATTTCATGAAATGCTCAGCGATCCGCGGCGAAACCATGATAACAAAGGGTGTTAAAGCCATAGTCATAACAGAAATTAAAAGCAGACCCTGGAATGTTACACTGTCTATGAGACCATACCTTAACCCGCTTTCAGATATGATAAATGAGAACTCTCCAATCTGTGATAACATGAGGCCCACAAGTACCATAACTCTAATAGAATATCCAAGCAAGAAACCCACCACATTATTAATGAAAAACTTTATAAGGATAATAATGGCAACACCAGCTAATATCAGAGTATAATGCGTGAATAGAAAGTTAAGATTTACTAGCATCCCAAGGGATACGAAGAAGAAACTTAAAAATATTTCTTCGAATGGTAAAATTATCCCCTGGGCCCTATGGGCATAATCTGTCTGGGCTACCATGAAACCTGCTATGAAAGCCCCCAAGGCTGGTGATAATCCTGCCTCGCTTGTAAGCCATGTTACAGAAGCGCAAACAAATATAACAGTAACTAGGAATAACTCCCTGCTTTTAGCTTTCGCAGCTAAATGTAGAATCCATGGTATGAGATACTTTGAAGCGATTAATGTGAATGCTATGATAAGAACCCCTTTTAATATCACACTGGGAAGTGTTATCCCCCTATTGGCTCCTGCAAGCACTGGTACGAGCAATATCATGGGCACTGCCGCAAGATCCTGAAATATTAATATTGAGGTTGAAACCATACCATGCGGAGATTCTACCTGCTCAGAATCTTGTAAGACCTTTAAAACGACAGCTGTACTGCTAAGTGAAACTAGAAATCCTATGAACAATGCCTTCCCAAAACTTAACCCGACCTTGGATAAGATGATCAATATTATGATTATTGTCAGGAGTATTTGGAGTGTGCCTCCAAGGAGTGCTGTGCGTTTAAATTCGTCGAATTTTTCGGTTGAAAGTTCAAGTCCAATAGTAAATAATAATAGTATAACCCCTACTTCAGCTATTAATCTTATCTGCCCCATATCCTGGATGAGTCCGAGTACATGGGGGCCTGCTATCGTCCCTGTGATGAAAAATCCAACTATACTGGGCATTTTCATCCTCTGGAATAGGATAAGCACAAGGAAGGCCAAGCCAAAAATTATAACAATATCTTTGAGTATTGGTAGCGCCATTATTTTTTCCACCAAAAACCTTCTACTATTATTTATAGTGCATTATAGAATAAGTGTAATAAAGTGGACTTGTCAAATTATAATGGTTCCAGCGAGGGAAAAATTCTAAATCATAGTATTGGAATAGGATAAAGGGGATCACCATGTATAAGAAGGTTTATCTCTATGCCATTATAATGCTCTTGATTTCAGTTGGCGCGTTCTTTTTACCTCTTAGTTTAAGGGTTCCCATAATAGATATTATAACTTTTGTCACGGCTTTTATAGCGTCTTTCGCGTTTTTTTATCTTGCTATTTATTCAAAGAAGGTTTACCAGAAGTATTATCCTACATTTTTATTTTTGGGTTTTGGTTTGTTCTTCTTGGCGCTTGGAGATGTTGCATGGTTCATCCTCGATTTACTGGGTCAAGAACCGTTCCCATCCATAGCAGACCTCTTATACATATTATATTATCCTCTTTTTGGTATTGGACTTCTTATCACCCCAGTGGAGAGGAAAACGGAGAAGTTTACGGCCATGTGTGATTTTTGCATAATATCAGCCGCCGTGGCCACGATATTATGGCTATTTTTCCTTAAACCCGTTATACTCTCTGGAGGGTCTCTAATTGAAGTTTTAGTCTCTGCAATTTACATTATAGGAGATTTCATAGTTCTATTCATCCTCATAGACTTTATCATGAACAAGATCGGCTTGGTGAAATCTCGGGCCATTAACATATTCCTTGCTGGTATAATAATTCTACTTTTAAGCGATCTTCTATTTTCTTATGGAGAATTCCATGGATTATATTATAGTGGCTGCTTAATCGACCTTGGGTGGATAATAGGCTACCTACTATTAGCAGTATCAGCTATTGAATTTAGACTTGAAGATTTTGAAACTCCAGTATATTCACAAAAACGCGCATGGGTAATGGAATATTTCCCAGACTTCTTCATATTATCTCTTTTCATATTATTCTTGTTTGTGCTTTTCAATTTCAACATTAAAACATCACAAAGTTTTGCGATAGCATTCCTCATAATATTATCCTTCGCGGTTGGACGACACCATGGCACTCTACTTGAAAATAGGAAGCTCATTGAAGATTTGAATGCCGAGAAAAACCGGGCTGAATTATACCTTAAAATCGCAGCATGGGGCCTCATATTCCTAGATGATAAAGGCCGGATACAATACATAAATAGGAGAGGCCTTGAAATCCTGGAAGGTAGCGAAGATGACGTTAAGGGCAAAAGTTGGTTCTCGAATTTCGTGCCAGCCGATGAACGCCTTGAAAGAGAGAAAAAATACTTCAAACACATTAAAGAGGCTAAAAAAGGTTATGATATCACAGGTAAGGTTATCACATGTAAAGGTAATGAGAAGATAATGCAAATGACCGCCAAGCCAATCTATGAAAACGGAGAATTTAAAGGAGCTATTATCGCAGCTGAGGACATGACAAAACTTTACCATATAAGAAGGAAGCTTGAAGAAAGCGAGAAAAGATACAGGAGCATATTCAACACAGCCCCAAGCATCATCCTATCACTGGGCAATGACCTTAAAATCCAAGACTGTAACAGGATGGTGAGCACACTCGGCTATAAACCAAATGAACTGATAGGTAAAAACATCAATGATATCCTAGAGGATAAGATCAAAGAACCGACCCCAGGAGAATATAAGGTCAAAAAGAAGGATGATAGCATCCTATATGCTAAGATAAACTTCAGCAAGTTGGAAGATGAGATGATCGTGGTAATGGAGGATATAACACCATTAAAAGAATCCATAAGAGAAAAGGAGTTACTTTTACGAGAGATCCATCACCGTGTCAAGAATAACCTGCAGATCATATCAAGCCTCCTAAGCATCCAAGAACGTAAAACAAGCGATCAAAACTTCAAGGACATACTTTCAAGTAGCAAGGAGCGTATAAAATCCATAGCACTCCTACATGAACAATTGTACCAGTCAACAGACCTTGCAAATGTGAAAATCAAAGATTATATAAAAAATCTTGCGACAAAAACCCTACAAGCCTACCCAACAGACATCCAAATAGAAACAAATATTGAAGATATCACATTAAATATTGAAACAAGCCTCCCAATCGGCCTAATAATAAACGAACTACTAACCAACACTATAAAACATGCCAATGCAAAAAATGTAGAAATAAGATTAAAAAAGGTAAATGGGAACCTAAAATTACACTACAAAGATGATGGCAAAGGCCTAACAAAAGATGAAATCCAAAAATCAGAAGGACTAGGCTGGAAACTCATAAAATCCCTTACAAGTCAACTAGGAGGAAAACTAACAATCAAAAACAAAAAGGGCCTAGATCTCATGATAACATTCAAGGAACTTAGATACAAGAAAAGATACTAAATGGGGGGTTGGCGCCTATAGACGAAAAAATAGAAGAACTGAAAAAGGAAATAAAGAAAAAGGACAAAAAGATAGAAAAACTCCAAAGGAAACTCTCCGAATATAAAGGTAGACTAGATGAGTTGAGAGAAGAGAAAAAAAGACTAAATAAAAAATTAAATGAACTTGAAGTTCTAAGACTAGAACTCAAACTCAGAAACATACAAGCCCTAGAAGATGAAAACAACCGCCTAAAACACCGAACCAAGATAACGAAAAGATTACTCGATGAAGCGCGAGAAAAAATAGAAATACTAGAGGAGACGATCAACGAATTCAAAAATCAAAGGCTCATAGAAAGACTCGCTAAAAAAGAGCCAGAAACCCTAACCTACTACAAAAAAAGATTCAATAGGGGGATAAAATAATGGTAGAGAGAAAATGGATCATAGCCACGATAATAATAATGGTGATAGTGGGCGCAGTCTACATATTATACCCCAAGCCAGAAGAGAACGTGATAAGAGTCGGCCACTTAAAGGACGACCACCATTCAGCACTCTTCATAGCGCAAGCAAAAGAAATGTACGAAAAAGAAGGTTTAAAAGTTGAAACCATTGAATTCAACGCAGGACCAGACCTTGTGAAAGCAGCCGGCACTGGACAAATAGATATCGGCTACTGTGGAACACCCCCAGCAGTCACTGGAATAGCCAAGGGCGTGCCCATAAAAATAGTCGCAGCAGTCAACCAAGAAGGATCAGGGATAGTGGTCAAGGAAGGCATACAAAAAATAGAAGACCTCAAAGGCAAAACAATAGCAATACCCATGAAAGGGAGCATCCAAGACGTTCTATTACAAATGACATTGAAGGAACATGGCATAAGCCCAGAGGAGGTTAACATCATAGAAATGCAAGTCCCACTAATGCCAAAGGCCCTGGAAGCAGGGAGAATAGATGGGTTCATAGCATGGGAACCTTATGTCTCCATGGCAGAACAAAAAGGTTACGGGCACGCAATCGCATACTCTAGAGACATATGGAAAGACCACCCATGCTGTGTAGTGATAGCCACAAACCAGTTCATAAAAGAACACCCAGACCAGCTAAGAAAATTTCTAAAGGTCCATGTAGAAGCCACAGAATACCTCAACAGTCACAAGAATGAGTCATCATCCATAGTAGCCAGGACGCTTGGAACAGACCCTGAAATAGAAAAGAGAGCATTCCAGAACATGAAATTCATAGCAATACCCACAAGCTCCTTCATAGATAATGTAATGAAATTCGTTGAAATACAAAAACAGTTAGGCTATATTAAAAAAGACCTTAAAAAGGATGATATCTTCAACCTAAATTACCTGCCATAGAATAGGGAGCACAGGGTGGACGGTTTTGAAAAAATTCCTCGAAGCACTAATCATACCAGTGATACTTCTCATAATCTGGTCAATGTTGACATTCACCAACCTGGTACCATCATATATTCTGCCGAGTCCATATGAGGTTTTGATAGCATTCTACAACCTACTAGTAACAGGGGAACTGTTCTTACATGCTATGAGCACACTATCAAGGGTTGTTGCAGGATTCAGCGCAGCAGCCATGATCTCAATACCCCTAGGAATAGGCATAGGCTGGTCCAAGACCCTGGAGAGGCTTTTCAACCCCATAATCCAAATATTAAGGCCCATACCACCACTAGCATGGGTTCCATTTGCCCTGCTCTGGTTCGGCCTCGGGCTTAAAGCAGAAGCTTTCATAATATTCATAGGATCATTCTTCCCAATACTCCTCAATAGCCTAGACGCTGTTAAAGGCGTGGAGAGAGTGCTCATCGAAGCAGCGTGCACATTAGGAGCTACTGAAGGACAAGTGTTGATAAAGGTCGTGCTACCAGCATCCTCCCCAGGGATATTACTAGGTTTAAGGGTTGGCTTTGGGATAGGATTCATGTGCACAGTAGCAGCCGAGATGATAGCAGCCAAATCAGGCCTAGGATACCTTATCATGGAAGCCATGCGCTTACTAGACACAGGCGAAGTTGTGGTGGGCATGCTCACAATAGGCTTGATAGGATTCGCCATCGACTATCTGCTCTTAAAAGTAGAGGAAAGATACATTCCATGGAGGGGTAAAACCATCTAAATGAGTGTGGAGGGGGATCCAAGGATGCCATTAAAAATAGAGGGGCTCTCAAAGAAGTTCAAGGACAGGCCTATACTCCAGGATATAAACCTCCAAGTCGAAGATGGTGAATTCCTATGCATAGTAGGACCATCAGGTTGTGGTAAAACCACACTACTGCGTATAATCGCGGGCCTAGAAAAGCCCACCACAGGCAGAATATTAGCTGATGGCAGGCCAATCAAGGGGCCTGGAGCCGATCGTGGGTTCGTTTTTCAGCAATACACGCTCTTCCCATGGCGCACCGTCCTTGAGAATGTTACCTTCGGATTAGAACTTAAAGAACTAGAAAAGGATGAAAGGGAAAAAATCGCCATAGACTATCTTAAACTAGTTGGATTGGAAGATTTCAAGGACGCATACCCATATGAACTTTCAGGAGGCATGAAACAGAGGGTTGCAATAGTAAGGGCCCTCGCAAATAACCCAAGGTTTCTTCTTATGGACGAACCATTCGCGGCATTGGACATACAAACACGGAACCTACTCCAAAGAGAACTTTTATACATATGGGATAAAACAAATGAAACCATAATATTCGTAACACATAACGTCGATGAGGCGGTATTCTTAGCAGATAGGATAGTGGTTCTAAGCGCGAGACCTGGCAGAATACTCAAAATATTCAAAGTTGAAATAGATAGGATAAGAGATAGGCTAAGTAAAGAGTTCTTAACCCTAAGAGGTGAAATACTCAAGATACTTGAAAAAGAAGTTAAACTAAGGTGATAAAAAATGGATCAGAAGATATTAATAGTGGGTGTGGGAGCCCTACTAATAGGCATGGTAATAGGATGGACTCTAGGACTTTCATCAACGCAAAACCTAATCCTTAACATAACTAACAATTCAAGTAATGACCAACCAGTGGACGAACCAAGCATCACACAACCTACACAACAACTTCCCGAAAATCAGACAGTAATACCACCCTCAGAAGATCAAGAACCATCTTCGCCACAAGATGAAACACCACCCGCGAACATCTCACAGTGACTCTAAAGGAGGATAGGATGAAAGTTAACGATTGGTGCATGTATTGTG
>LGEU01000027.1 GCA_001507955.1 Methanobacteriaceae archaeon 41_258
TGTCCTTTCTTCCCTGTAAACATTTAAAGCCGCATATGCCACCCCCAAAATCAAAGGTCCTATTATAAAACCCGCCAATCCCCAAATTAAAGGCCCCCCCAAGAACCCCACTATGAAAAGCAATGGGTGTATATCAGCATATTTACCTGACAATTTCGGGCGTAGATAAACATCAATACTACTCAAAAAGGCACCGAATATTAAGACTATAACACCACGAAGTATATTACCAGAGATAAAATCATATATGGCAAGTATGGTATATGTGGGCCATGGTCCTATCACTGGGATCAGTTGAAAGAATCCCGCGAGCAAACCTAGGAATATCGCATATGCGTATCCGAGGAGTTGGAATCCTACTACCGCCATTAAACCTATTATGAATGCTGTTAGAAAATGGCCATAGAATATGCTCTTTATAACCTTCTCTGTTTCAATGATCAAGTGCCTTATAAAATCTCTTCTCTCCTCTGGTACAAGTGAAGACACATAGGATACTGCCTGGTCACCATCCCTTGCAAAATAGAATGCTGATGCAAATAATATGAATAATTGCAGTGCTATCATGGGCACGCTCTTGATAAGATCCAAAAAATAGTCCATTATCATATTTAAGAGATTATTGAGAAGATCCTTTAAAACATTAAGTAGTATATCCACTGATGGTAGGAACTCAGAGGGCACATATGATCTTAATACATTGTCCATGACCCCTAAATTTATTTTCTGGGCCGTTGAAAGTAATGTGGGCGCTGAATGGAATAAAATGTTAATGATCATAGCTAAGACACCTATCAATGGCAAGATTGTCACTGTCATTATAATGGCTATGGAAATCGACCTATAAGGTATATATCTGGTGAGTCTATCTGCTATTGGACGTATACCATAGGCAAATACAGCCCCAAGGAATACCATAGTCCAGATAGGATAGAGTACTATAGCTGATAATATTAAAAGGAGGAATATGACGAAAAATGATGATGTTATAGTACCTTTTATTTTATATATCAATGCCCCTCTCACCTTTATAATGGTT
This sequence comes from Methanobacteriaceae archaeon 41_258, assembly GCA_001507955.1. GTDB lineage: Archaea > Methanobacteriota > Methanobacteria > Methanobacteriales > DSM-23052 > Methanothermobacter_A. The sequence continues at coordinate 1,040 of LGEU01000027.1, forward strand.
TTATCGCGCCTGTCGCATCCCTCTTGTATTCTCCAAACTCTTTCACCATTCTAAGCTCATGACTCCAGAAGACTGGCCCCTCTACACAGACTCTCCAACCAGTATTATCAAGACAACAATGTCCACAGAGTCCCACAGCACATTTCATATACCTTTCAAGGGAAAATTGGCCCGGTATACCCCTCTTTTCTAATTCTATGAATATGCCTTTCATCATCGCCTCGGGGCCGCAAACCATGGCCATGTCATATGATCCGCTGAGAGTTTCTAGACGGTCGATGGCCAATCCCTTGAATCCGCAGCTTCCATCATCAGTACATGTGAATATCCTAGCACCAGTTTTCTTGAGACGATCTAAAAATAGTAACTCATCGTAGGTCCTGGCAGCGACTATAGTGTCGACTTCAAAATCCCTTGCCCGGGCATCCTCTACCAAGGCCGCTATTGGAGCCATGCCAACACCGCCACCTATGGCCAATATCCTATAACCTTCTATGGTGAATCCCCGCCCATATGGTCCTCTTAATCCGAGCCAGTCCCCTTCTTTGAGTTTGTGGATCCTTGAAGTGAATGGTCCAACCTTCATTATTGAAATTCCAATTTCCTTGTTTTCGCTGTCGATTAAGGAAACTGACATTGGTTTTTCATCCTTGAAATCCCAGATCATCATAAATTGTCCAGGTACTGGGAATCTCCCATCCCATGGGAATATTAAGGTTTTGACATCTGAGGATTCTCTGATGATCCTTTTGATTTTCAAGATTTTTGGAACATGCAATTTTATGTATCCTCCATATTATTCATGGGCTAATCCAACCATCTCATTAATATTTTTGAATCCTTCCCTTTTCATGAAAGCTTTAAGGTCATCACAGATTTTCTTGAATACTTCTAGGCCTCGGTAGAATATGGCGCTGCCTATCTGGGTTGCCCTGGCCCCTGCATATAGGAACTCCACAACATCCTTGTAATCTGTTATCCCACCAACACCGATCAGAGGAACATCCACAACATCATATACTTCATATACGCATCTGATGGCTATTGGCTTTATCGCAGGCCCTGAAAGTCCCCCGAATTTATTGGAGAGGATTGGTTTGCCTGTTTTCAAATCTATTTTCATGGCGGGTCCAAGGGAGTTTATAAGGGTTATGGCATCGCACCCTGCTTCTTCGGCTTTTAATGCTATTTCCTTGATATCCGTGACATTAGGTGTTAACTTAACGGCCACGGGCACTTCACAGGCTTCTTTAACGGCTTCAACCACTTTGAATGTTAGTTGTGGGTCTTGTCCTATTGTTGCTCCATAACCTTTCATTGCATGTGGGCATGAAATGTTCAATTCAATCATATCTACTAGGTCGTGGACATCTAGTGCAACTTTCACAAATTCCCTAGGAGAAGAACCATATATGGATGCTACTACTGGTATTTTATCCTCTATTTTATATAGTTCCTTTTTGAATGATTCAACACCAGGATTGGATAAGCCCATAGCATTTATCAACCCATATGGGACTTCTACTATAGTCGGGTTCTTGTAGCCCATATTCGGTTCAAGAGAAAAAGATTTGGTGACAACAGCCCCTGCTCCATAATGATAAACACGATTCAATGATGATGCTGTTATCCCGAGAACGCCCGCGGCAAGCATTGTAGGATTTCTCATTTTAACCCCGCAGAGATTAACCTTCAACAATTTTGATCTCCCCCACTAAAAAGATTATAATTGTCTGAATACAAACCTACTTATATGAAGTGTTATCTTGTACCATGTGTTGCCGGTTTCATAGCATTTAATGAAAATTTAGATATTGTAGATTATGAACTTTTCCCCAGAAAATCTATAATTTCAAAGTTACTAGAATATGAGAAAGGATTACTTAGCGAGGAGGAGAAGATCATAAAAAGACTCCTCAAAGATTATGGGAAGATTTCCATAGAATCTGCGTATAAATGGAAATATGGGAAATTTAAAGGGGTCATTTTAGAATCTCCAAATATTGGGGGTGAATATCTTAGAGAAAACCTGAGGGAAATCCTTAAAGAGATTGGATTCATCGAGGATGGTGAATTTAGAGAGTTCATATATGAGATACACAAAGGGATAACCCTCAAAAAATTGGAAGAATCCCTCAAAGAACAGGACAAATTGATTATACAAGCCGTTAACGCCTTAGATGACCTTGATGATTCTCTAGGAAGGTTTGTCGAAAGGATAAGAGAATGGTATTCCATATACTTCCCAGAACTAGACTCTGTAAAAGACCATGAACATTATGTTAAACTCATAGTAGAACATCCAAAAAGAGAAGATATAATAAAATCGAAAAATATGCCAAGACAGAGTATAGGAGCGGAACTCGAAGAAGATGACATAGAAATCATAATGGAGTTTGCAAAGGCCGTTAGATCATTACAACTGTTGAGAAGATCCATAGAAAAATATATAGAGTCAAAAATGGGGTACTTAGCACCCAACCTGCAAGATGTTGCTGGCACGACACTCGGCGCAAAACTAATAGCACATGCAGGAAGTTTGAAAAAATTAGCATTTTCACCCGCCTCAACCATACAAGTGATGGGGGCTGAAAAAGCCCTATTCAGACACCTTAGAAGAGGTTCAAAACCCCCAAAACACGGATTAATATATCAACACCCCCTTGTCAGGGGATCAAATCGGCGAATCCGCGGCAAAATTGCGCGCACATTAGCCTCAAAGATTTCTATTGCAGCGAAAAAAGATTTATTCACAGGAGAACATGACCCTAATATAAAAGAAGATTTGTATAAAAGAGTAGACATGATAAAAAGAGAAACCCCAAAGAAAAAGAAAAGATAATCCCGCTTTGGAGAGTGCCGCCAATGAAGAAAATCAAAGGGATAGAAGGCGTTTATCTCCATGAAAATTTTCTCTTAACAGTTAATCTCGCAAAGAGTATGCAAGTTTATGGTGAAAAATTATTCAAATGGGGCGGACGCGAATACCGTGTATGGGATCCCTACAGGTCCAAGCTAGCCGCCGCCATACTTAACGGCCTTAAGAACCTTAAAATCAAAAAAAATTCGAGGATATTATACTTAGGAGCATCAGCTGGGACTACAGCATCGCATTTTTCTGACATGATCCCAGATGGTATCATATATTGTATAGAATTTTCTCCGCGGATGATGAGAGAACTAGTAAAGGTATGTGAAAATCGGAAAAATATGATCCCCCTACTCGAGGATGCTACCCGTCCAAGGGATTATCTACATCTTATAGAAAAGGTGGATTTCCTCTACTGTGACGTGGCACAGCCAAGACAAAGTCAACTTTTCACAGAAAACATGAAATTATTCCTTAAAAAAGAAGGTCAGGGTCTGTTGATGATAAAAGCAAGAAGCATAGACGTTACAAGAAAACCTTCTATAATCTTCAAAGAAGAAGAAGAGAAGATAAAAATTTCTGGTTTTAAGGTCAAAGATAATATTAGGTTAGAACCTTATGAGAAAGATCATTTAGCCTTGCTTGTTGAATTTGGCGACTAGGAGTGGCTTGCTATCCTACCTTTATCTGTTATCTTGATGAAGTCCTCGTCTAGTTTCCCTATTAGTTTGTATAGTTCAGTTTGGGACATTTCTTCGATCTTGGAGGCTTTTATTCCCTTTTCTTTAGACAATCCCTTGAGGAAGTATTTGAAATAGTTGCCTAGGAAGTCTTTTATCCTGTAACCTCTTCCAATGGCTTCGATTTCTTTCTTGTCTAATCCTCTTGTAAGCCTTTTGATCTTTGAAAGCAACTTAGGGGTTGGGTGTTTGATTTCACCATTCTCAAGGCCCTCTACAACGGTCTTTGGTACTTCTAATTCTCTTGCAAGTTCGTCAATACTTTTTCCCGTGATTTTCCTATAACCTAATATAAGGTTTTTTAATGCCATCTTACCAACCTCATAATATTTTCGCAGATAATATTATATGGTATGATATATAAATAATTTGTTATTAACATATGAAGAAAACTTTTAAGAAATATAATATAAACTTTTTTAAAATTATTATAAATTTTGGGATACAACTTGTATTATTATCCTGGAAAGTTCCCTTTTACCCATACGGGGCAGTTTTTCCACCCTATCATAAACTAATATTGGTCTAATTTTATTTGAACCGAAACCTTCAACTGCAAGATCATTAGCAACAACCAGATCCGCACCAGACCTTTCCATCTGCTCCCTGGCTGATTCTATAAGCTCATCTTCACTAACATCATATTCAGCCTTGAAACCGACAAGATAAATGTTAGGATTTAGAGTTTTCACACTATCAATTATCTTAGGGTTAGGCTCCAATTTCAAAATCTTCTCCTTGGAAGATGGTATCTTAGTTTCACTATACTCTGGTTTGAAATCTGCCACGGCAGCAGCTGAAATAAAAACATCAAAATCTTCAATCAATTCCTGAACTTTATCAAACATTTCAGCAGCTGATATAACATTAACCATACCTATACATGATGGCACCCTTAAGGATAAATTAGCTCCAAGAAGTGTGACATCAGCCCCTTGTATAAAAGCTTCCTTGGCCAATTCCAACCCCATTTTACCAGAACTTAGATTACAGATGCCCCTCACGGGATCCAGGGCCTCATAGGTTCCACCAGCACTTACAAGGACCTTCTTACCCCTTAAATTTTTAGTGGACGTCTCCCTTAAAACAGTGAGCACTATATCATCAAGATGGGGGAATTTAGCCTTTCCCTCCTCCATCCTTGGGGGTACGAAAATCACGCCCTCCTGGGTAAGCTTTTCCATGTTATATTTTATCGCCCGATACATTGACAAGTCCATTGAAGGAACCATTACAATAGGGGTTCCATAACCTAAAGCCGCGATTAAAAGCGCGTTTATTGGATTATCAGCTATCTTACATGCAAACTTGCTTATAACATTAGCCGTGGCCGGGGCAACGAGGATTAGATCGACGTTGGCATATTTAACATGCTCTATCTCGCCCGTGAGCTCTAATATGACATCATCTCCCGTTGCAAACTCCATAGCATAAGGATGAATAATATTACAAGCACCATCACTCATAAAACACTTTATATTCGCGCCTTGCCTTCTAAGCTCGCGTGCAAGCTTAACAGCTTCTACAGCTGCGATGCTACCAGTTACACATAATATAATATCCATAGGAACCCCGCTAATATTCATCAACTACTATGGTTGTCTCTTCACCAGTCAATCGCTTTATGATCTTATTGAGAACATCAAGGCTGGCGGGTATTCTCCTAGCATCCTCCTTGATAACCCTTATCTTGAATTTTTCCTTACCATCCTTACCATACACAATATTTATACCAGAAATCCTCGCGGGTGCAAGAACATCCTCGGCAACTGACTTAAGATCAGAATCCTCACCAACAACCCTCACACGTTTACCTATAGCCCTTGAGATTGTCCTCACGATCTTACCGCCCTTACCTATAAGTTTGCCCACCTGATCCCTATCAGTGATGATGATAACAACATCACCCATATCTATCGCCCTCTTAAACCCTAACTTACCCTCAGCTAACCTATAAAGGACCTTCGAGATCTCCAATTCTAATTCAGTCACCTCACCACTTTTAAGTTTAGCTTCACAACCCTGACATAAAATTCCACTCTTTAAACAAACATCACATATCGGCAATCCCATTATTGACCCTCCTATCCTATTATACGATGAACTAATAAAGATTATAGGCCACAATAAGGAACAATTAGCACTTTACCATAAAGTGCAAAAACAAAAAGCCTCCCTTCGACTACTGTGAACATATTCCTATTGTGACCCTTAATCATAGATTTTAATTATTATAATATAAATTTATAGCCTCTAAAACTTTAATAATCATACACTAACAGAAATTATTATCAATAAACTCAATGAATTGAGAAATTTTCACCTTCCTCCAATTGCCCCACATTCATCCAAGCCCAGAGGGTGAATATAGATGGATAAGCCCTTAAGAAGACAGGTGCGTTGTAAAGTATGTGGTGGAACTGCAGCTCAAGTCCTAGACCATACCTGTGGGAGCTGCCTGAAAAAGGAACCTGAAAGGATAATCCAAGACCTTATAAGAAAGGCTCATAGTGAAAGTCGCAGGATACCACCAGTTTTACCCCCACAAGATCCCAGGGGCGTTACTTGTTATGAGTGTGGTAACCTTTGCAGAATAAAAGAGGGAGAATATGGTTTCTGCCGCTTGCGCCAGGTGCAAAATAAGAGGATACATTCTAAAGTAACAGGTCGAGAAGCTGTAGGTATATTCTATTTTGATCCTTTACCCACCAATTGCGTGGCGGATTGGGTTTGTCCAGGGGGTGTAGGAGCTGGTTATCCACAATATGCCTATTCACCAGGGCCAGAATATGGTTACAAGAATCTTGCCATATTTTTCGGAGCTTGTTCATTTGATTGTTTATATTGTCAAAACCGTTCATATCATGGAATGGCCATTAGAGGAAAACCTTTATTCACAGTTGATGAAATAACCGAGAGCCTAGATGACAAAAGCGCTTGCATATGCTTTTTTGGTGGTGATCCATCGCCACAGATGTCATTCGCATTATCAGCGGCCAAAGAGGCCTTGAAAGAAAAAAAAGGTGAAATTTTGAGGATTTGTTGGGAAACTAATGGTAATATTCACCCTAAGTACTTGGATGATATGGTAAAAACAAGCTTATCATCAGGTGGTATAATAAAGTTTGACCTTAAAGCATGGGATGAAAAACTTCACAGAATATTAACAGGCGCAAGTAATAGACAAACCTTTAAAAATTTTAAATACATTTACAGGGAATACTTTGATAAGAGAACCATTCCACCGTTACTTGTCGCAAGCACCCTCCTAATACCAGGTTATATAGGGGAAGCAGAAGTGAAGAATATAGCTAATTTTTTAGTGAAACTTAACCCACAGATACCCTACACTCTCCTCGCCTTCTCTCCTCAACATATGATGACAGACCTCCCACTATTGACTTGGGAAGAAGCAAATGAATGTTTAGAAGCGGCCAAGAGGGTGGGATTAGAGAGGGTGCGGTTGGGGAACACCCACCTACTCAGATAATCCCCCCTATCCCACGAACTTGAAACTGTTGATTATAATATCAAAATTTGCTTTTTCCTTGTCGAATTCACTGACTAGGGCGCTGCAGAGTATCACATACACTTCTTCTCCTCTTTGTATCCATATCGCCATCTGTTTCTTCTTCACATCACCTTCTGTTACAAGGTAAGTGTTTTCAAGGGCCTGAAAGGATCCTAAGGTTATGTTACCCTCTGAGATTCGCTGATAACTTGAATTATTAAATAGGATTGCATAGTTTCCATTATACATTTGATAAAGGTCACCTTCCCTTTTCTGTATCACCACTAGGGTCTGCGCATACCCCGTCTGCGGATTTACAGACTCTGGATCCGCCACAGCGACTATAGTATCATTTGCCTGCGAATTCGCTATAACCCAATCTGCAGGATACTCAAATGTTATATTATCCCCTGTGAACCTTTTATTCTTCTCTTCATTTGATTGGGAAGTGCAACCTGCAACAGTCACCATGGCCATGAGAATAAAAATAATAACTATACCCTTTTTCATGATACAAACTCCCCCCTTCTAAACCTAATTTTACCCTGAAGTATTTGTCGCTGGCTCTGATGGTGTTGTTGGCGTGGTCGGTGTTGTTGGCGTGGTTGGTGTTGTCGGCTCATAATATCTTGTGGTATTATAATGGGAAGTTGTCTCGGGCACGTAATTGGTAGTTGTACTGGTATTGTTGGTTGTGAATGTCGGGAAGGCACTCTCATTAACAAGAACATTACCTGTCTGGTCTTGGCTTAAATTTAACAAGTAAAGGCCAAAACCGCTACCTATAAAGAATGCTAATGCCAATAATATTAATCCAAGCACCTTGAATGGTGCTTGTGGTTTTTTCTCCACAGTGGCTGGTTTTTTAACATATTTTTTAACAAGCTCCTCTTTTTCACGGGTTTCCTCCTCTTCTTTGGCCTTTTCAATCCAATGATCTAAAGGTTTCTCGGAAGTGGAACGGCCTTGCATCCTCTTTATCCTCTCAGCGACTTCTATGGCCTCCAGCTCCCTCTGGTACTCTCTTTTCAGCATCCTATACTTGCTCTCGGATATTCTGCCCTCCTGCCGATCCTTTTCCAAATCCTTTAGACGACGGAGGAGTTCTCTTCCCTTTTTGATCATCTTCATCTCCCTTAATATTTTATCTTCCCATGTTTAAATAACTATTTATCCTCTTTCTTATACCACTCATCCATTGGATATGAACCTAAGATCTTCATGAATGGTGTCCTATCTCTAATCTCCTCTAATATTATACTTATATTCTTCTCTTTTCTATGACCCTCAAAATCTATGAAAAATATGTATCTTCCAAGACCCATCTTTGAAGGTCTAGATTCTATCTTGGTCAAGTTTACATCAGCCTCCGCAAATAATCCCAGGATCTCATATAAGCCCCCTGGTCTATCTTCTGCAAGTGTGAACAATATCGAGGTCTTATCAAAACCTGTGAATTCATGGTCATGTAAGGCTATAGCAAGGAAACGTGTCATATTATGACTGTAATCCTGGATAGCCTCAGCTAAAATCTCCAAATCATATAATCTGGCCGCCCTTAGGGTGCCTATGGCGCAAGATCTCCTTTTACCTTTTATGATCTTCGCAGCTGCCGCGGTACTGGATGTTGAATGTGTCTTAAGATTCATTTTCTCTATGAATTTGTGGCATTGGGCGAGTGATTGAGGGTGTGAATAAACATCTGTAAGTTCCCTTAATTTGACCCCCCTATTAGCGAGCAGATAATGATCGACCTTTAATATTATCTCCCTCTCTATGCAAAGATCGTATTCATGGGCTAAAAGATCCAATGTAACGCCTACAGGACCTTCAATCGAATTTTCGATAGGTACAACACCCTTATCCACCTTCCCATCCTTCACAGCATCTAAAACATCTATAATGGAATCAAATGGTATTAGCTTCTTTGATAATCTGTGGGCTGCTTCTTCTGTAAAGGTCCCCTCTGGTCCAAGGTATCCGATAACATCCAAGATGAAACACCTCTAGTATAGGCCACCTTCTAGGAAATTTTTTGTCCTATCAGTAGTTGCTTGGTGGAAACGTCTTATAACAGCTTCACCATCCCTATATTCTATGATGGTTGCTGATACACCTAACGCATGGAGATGTTTTATGAATTTCATGGCCTCTTTCCTATTTGACACGCTAATGGTGGTGTCCTCATGCGCTATCCCACCCTCAGCTATCTCCTTTATCGTTTTTACCATAGGGTAGATTATGGCTTCGCCGAGTCTGTGGGCTCTTTCACGCAGTTCATCCTCGGATTCTTTCATTTCATATGCTTGGAACCCTTCCCTTATCACTCTACTGAAGAAGAACGCCCTCCCGAAATCGAATGGATAATTGAAAGCATATTTTATTTCATTTGCATGGGCTTGGGATGCTGTATATTTTATGGGTGGTAACTCCATCTCAGGGTCTTTTATTACAACACCTTCTCTGCCTTCCTCCCCCAGTTTTTTCACGATCTCTTTTATCTTCTCCGCGGCCTTCTCCACTGGGAAAGTGCCCAGCAGACGGACCATTGGAAGATCATAATCTTTAAGTAATTCTCTCTTCTCTTTAATAGGTAATGGTCTGTTCGTGGTTTTCTCCCTGACATCAAATATTCTGAATCCTAGTTCCCCTATCTCTGGATAATAGTGTGAGACGTATGGGTTGGCTGTGCCTAGCATCTCTCCACAGATTACAAGGTTGGGGTTGTCTTTGAAGAACTTGTCTAAGTCCATGAATTCCTGGACTTTCTGTGTGGTGAAGGGACATAGGTATCCGCCCCTTGTAAGGGCTACTATCTTCGAGTCGACTGATGCTATTCTTACGTTGTAGCCGTTCATTTTTTCTTCGACCACTACCTTGTCCTTGAAGTGTTTTTCTATGGTTGGGGATAATATTAGGGTTCTTCGGATCTTGGGGAAGCCCCTTATAATTTCTAGTTTATCGTCTGTGATATAGACTGCTGTGCCAGATTCTATGTGCATGAGATCCTTTTTGAATAATAAAACAGGTTTTATTGACTTGTAAAATTTAACCCCACGCCTTCTAATGGCCCTTTCTAATCTTTCATGGCTTATTCCCAGGGCTTTTGCCATCTTCTTTTCTAGGAAGTTTTCGGCGTATAGTCTCCCTTTGAAATCGCATCTTTCGCAAGTGAAAAAGAAATTTTTGAGGGAGTTGTTCCTTCTCCAGTCCACCTCAAGGTCTGATCCGCATTTAGGACATTTTATGGTGGGTAAAATTATTAGTTAACCCCCCTCCATTTCAATTATAAGATCTAATATGTCGCTTTTGGTTATTATACCTGTGAGTGTCCCCTCATCATCTAATACTGGGAAACCACCGTATCCTGTTTCTATCATCTTTGATGCTGTTTTTGATATGTTATCTGTTGCTTTCACTGTTTTAACGTTTTGTGTCATGAGATCTTCTACGAGTAGGTTTCTTATCCTTGCACTCTTGTATTTGTCAGGGACTACTTTCCTGAAGGCTATCATTGAACGTGCTATATCCTTTGATGTGATGATCCCTACGAGTTCTCCATCTTCAATGACTGGTAGTCTTCCTATGTCCGCATCTATCATTAGTCTCCTGGCATGTATCATCCTCTCTGTTGGTTCTATGGTTATGAGCTCTGAACTCATCACGTCTTCCACTAGCCATTTTTCATAGGGTTTGCCTTTGCACATTTCTAGTATGTCTGTCTTGGTGAGTATCCCGACTAATCTATCATCATCTATGACTGGTAGGCTTCCTATACGATTTTCTAGCATTATATCGGCTGCCGTGCTCACGTCCATGTTGATATCTGCTGTTATAAGATTTGGGCTCATAACAGTTGATACATGGAAGTGTGATGGTGCCAAGTTCCCATATCTTGAAGATCCAAGTTTTTTGGCTATATCCTTTTCAGTTATTATCCCAACAACCTCTTTTATATGCTCATTGTTGGTGTTTATGACCACGAGGCGTGAGATATTATTCTTTTTCATTACCCGTAAAGCATCACAAATGTTTTGATCTTTATCAATACAGGTGACGTTCTGATTCATGAGATATTTTATCTTCATATAATCCCCCTATGATTATTGTATGCCTTTTATGATGTCTGTTTTTGTTATTATACCCTTGAGTTGATTTTTTCCGTCTACTATGGGGATTCCGCTAATTTTCTCCTTTAACATTATGTTAGCGGCTTCAGCGGCATCGGCATCCTCTTCTAGTTTTATAAGATCTTTTGTCATGATGTCTCCTGCTGTTAACATAGAAACCATCCTGACCTTCTTTTTCTCTTTTGATGCTCTCCCTATGAAATAGATCTTCTCGAGAGGCACCCCGGTCTTTGGGTCTTCAAGTTGGGCGAATGATATGTTCTCTGATGTTATGATCCCCACCGGCTCTTTGTCTTTAATTACAACGATTCTCCCTATCCTATTTTCTTCCATTAAACTTATTACATGGGCTATCGTATGATTCTCTGTGACCGTGATAACATTCTTTGTCATGAGATCAGAGACTCTCCATCTGCCCTTACATTTTTCAGTATAAACTCTGAGAAGGTCTGTTTTTGTTATTATACCAACAAGTTTCCCATCCTCTACCACAGGTAGGGAGCTTATATTATTCCTTAGCATGATGTCCACAGCCTCTCTTATATCTGCGGCGGCCGGTACACTTATAATGTCTTTACTCATCACTCTCTTTATGGATATCTTGTCTATTGGTCTTCTACGCCATGTTGGCCCAGCCACCCTCAATTTGCGAGTTATATCCTTTTCTGTTACTATCCCAACTGGTTTTCTCTCGCTGTCCACCACGACTATGTGGCTTATCCCATGTTTTAGCATTAAGTTCCTGGCATAGGAAACCTGTTGGGTGTCTGGCATTACCGTTACTGTTGCGGTCATCACGTCCTCGACTTTCATCTTCTCCCACCTATCAAAAAATGAGTTAAAGAGCTATGGCTCTTAGTAGGTCGCTTTCAGTTATTATACCTAGAAGTTCCTCGTAGTCGACTACCGGCACTCCCCCGATATCGTTTTCGGCCATTATCTTGTATAATTGTCCTAGTGTACTTGTTGAGTTTATTGTGACCACCTTCTTCTCCATTATTTCATTTACCGGGGTGTTGAGGGCTTCTTCTGCACTATTTGTTTTTATGGTGTCGAATACCCTGTTGGATCCTAGGAATTCTAGTATGTCAGTGGATGTTACGATCCCTACAAGTTTTTCCTTTTCTGGGTGGGGTGTCTTCCTCTCTTCTCCGACTATTGGCAATCTTCTGAATTGGTTTCTTACCATTATCTTGGAGGCTCCTTCGATTGGCGTGCCTGGAGTCGTTGTTATGAGATTTTCTGTCATGTGATCTGCTACTATCTCATCATTTAGGACTCCTGCCATTAAGAATACGAAGTCTCTCTCCGAGACTATCCCTACTAATTTTTTTTCATGGTTGACAACTGGTAATGCCCCGATATTATATTTGAGCATTTTTTTAACCGCATCTGTTATGGAATCTTTCGGGGTTATATATTTAACTTTACGTGTCATTATTTTCCTTATAGGTTCGTTTATGGCTGCGAGGAAGTTATCATCATATTTTTCTTCGAGGATATTGGATTTGTCTCCTCCCCCTAGAAAATCGAGGATATCCATTGATGTTATTATCCCTAAGAGTTTTCTTGTGCCTGGGTCTGTTATTGGAAGCCTTCTGAACCTGTTTTTAACCATTATCTCAGCGGCTTCCTTAATATTTATGGTGGGTGGTATTGAAACCACTTCTTTTTGGGCGATGGTCATAACATCGCCTTCATGTTCAAATTTTCTGCTCTCAAATTCCACCGGACCGCGGTCCAATGATTTTACTATGTTTATGGTGTCTTTTTTCCTCATTAACACACCTCACAGTGCTTATTAATAATCGTGAAAATTTTATTAAAAAATTGGTT
>LGEU01000028.1 GCA_001507955.1 Methanobacteriaceae archaeon 41_258
ATGATGGGCAGTGACATTGAAGAATTTGATGAAGAAAGTGTAAAGGTGGAATTTTTCCCCAACAGGCCAGATCAGCTTTCAGTGGAAGGTGTTGCGAGAAGTCTTAAAGGTTTCCTAGGCCTTGAGAAGGGCTTGCCATCCTACAATGTTGAAAATTCTGGGATGAAAGTTTATGTAGACATGAGCGTGACAAAGATAAGACCCCATATTGGGATGGGCATCATCAAAAATGTTAATTTTAATGATAAAAAGTTGAAGCAGGTTATGGAGTTCCAAGAGGATCTACATTGGGTTATAGGGAGAGATAGGAAAAAAGTGGCCATTGGTATACATAACCTTGACGTGGTGGAAGCCCCATTCACCTATAAGGCCGTTAAACCAGATGGGGTAAAGTTCATTCCACTTGACTGTGACCATGAAATGACACCCGCCCAGATACTTAGAGAGCATCCAAAGGGCGTGGAATACGCCCACCTTCTGGAACAATTTGATCGTTATCCCCTCATCGTTGACAAGGACGAGAACGTCCTCTCAATGCCTCCTATAATCAATGGAGAGCTTACAAAACTCACAGAAGATACCAGGAACATCCTAATAGACGTCACAGGAACCGATGAGCGTGCCGTAATGCAAACATTGAATATAATCTGCACATCCTTCGCAGAATCCAATGGTAAAATAGCAAACCTCAAAATAATCCGCCCAGAAAAAGAATTCATAACACCAAACCTAACACCAAAAACAAAAAACTTGAAAGTTTCAAATGTTACAAAGATAATAGGGATAAAACTCGGCCCAAAAACTATAATAGATCTTCTAGAAAAGGCCAGGATGGACGCAGAGATCATATCAGAGGATGAAATCAAAGTTAAAATCCCAGCCTACAGAGTTGATATACTCCATGAAGTTGACATCATCGAAAATGTTGCGATACAGTACTGCTTCAATAATATTAAACCCGAAATCCCAGCAATCCCAACCATAGGAGAGGAAGACCCATGGCACGCCATTGACAAGCCTATAAGAGAGATCATGATAGGCCTCGGCTTCCAGGAAATCATGAGTTTAATGTTAACCAATGAAGAAAACCATTACAGGAAAATGAGACTTGAAAATGATGAGAGAGTGCAAGTTGCCCAGCCAATATCCACTGATAGGACAATGATACGAAAAAGCCTACTTAATGGACTGCTAGAATTCCTAGAGGCTAACAGGCACGAAGATCTGCCCCAGAGGATATTCGAGATAGGTGATGTAGTATACATTGACAAGAGCCAGGAGACGAACACTCGCCTAGTTAAGAAACTTGCAGGTGCTATAATACATTCAAATGCCAACTTTACCGAGATAAAATCCACAGTAGCAAGTATAATAAAAAACCTTGGATACAAATTCCAAATAGAACCATTGTATCATCCTTCTTTCATAAAAGGTAGATGCGCAAAATTAAAAGGTAATGGGTTAACGGGATTCTTTGGGGAACTGCACCCAGAGGTTATAACTAATTTCAGATTAGAGTATCCTGTTGTTGCCTTTGAAATAAAGTTCTCCAGCAGATAAAATCGTGCATAGGATTTATCTGCCAATTACCGTGACCCTGACTCTGCGCCTTCTTGGACCGTCAAATTCGACAAAGAATATGCTCTGCCAGGTTCCAAGATCTAATGAACCACCAACTAAGGGTATGCTCTGACTACCACCTATGATCATCGCCCTTAAATGAGAATCTGCATTATTGTCAATGGCATTATGTCCATATGAACCGCCCATAGGGATCAATTTTTCAATGACCTTTTCAAAGTCTCCGAGGAGTCTTGATTCGTTCTCGTTTATGAAAATGGCAGAGGTAGTGTGTCTTGTGAATACGTTGACGATACCATCGCTGATATTTGAAGATTTCACAACATCTTTCACCTTATTGGTTATGTTCACGAGCTCCATCCTCTTTGAAGTCTTTATGTTTATTTCATCTGAAAACATTTCCAATATGATCAACCCCCTATTTTTTTATCTTTTGTTGGATAAGCGTGAAGTCAACCTGTAAAGGAAGCTTTTCTCATGGAAAAATGCATGATGTGGGCACACTTCCATACAGCATAGGCAATTCACACACTTTTCATAATCAAATACTGGGGACAGGATACCATCTTCAAGGGCGCCTGTGGGGCACGCCTCTACACATACTCCACAATTTTCGCAACGCCTATCATCAATCGCTGGCCTCGACCACCAAAACCTTAAAAGTGTCCTGGCTAAGCTTGTGGGTAAAAATTCAAGTGCATGGTAAATGTTTGAGGGCCATTTGAAATCGTCTATTAATGGGGGTTCATCCCCTATAATTTCGATGTCAACTAAGCCTTTGCCAAGACCTCTCTCTATCGCGATCCTATTAGATGGGATCATATATGGGTCCATTCCAAGGATGTGGGAGATGTAAACGTCTAATGCTACTGTATCATTTGATGCTAATATAATCCCAAGTTTTCTTGGATTGCCTCCTGAAGGGCCGTTGCCTTCCATTCCGATTATACCATCTACAATTGTTAGGTTTGGTTGTGTGAGTTCATATATGTCAACTATTTTTTCACTGAATTCTGACGGGCTTGGGTATCTTCTATGGTAGTCTGTTTTTCTGGCTCCTGGGATAGCTCCATACATATTCTTCACTGCGCATGTTAATATTGTTAGATTATGGGTTTTTATCTTCGGAATGTTCACAATGAAATCGCATTCTAGTATGGGTTTTGCTATGGGATATTCCTCTGATTTGAACTTTTTAATGTATGACCCTGTTGATTCAAAATTTAATAATCTGACTCCCAGTTTTTTGCTTATGGTTTTCATCCCAGTTTTTTCCCATAGGTTTTCCAAGTGGGTGTAGGGGCTTCCTGGGCTGTCTCCTATCATAACTTTTACATTTTTTTCGAGTAGTATTCTTGCTATGGCTTCTACAACTGCCGGGTGGGTTGTTATCCCCTCATCTGGTGATGCGCTCATTAGAAGGTTTGGTTTAAGGAGTACGTGGTCGCCTTTTTCTAACTCTTCAAATCCGTTTATATTCTTGATACACTCTTGGATGGCCCATTGAACTTTTGGGAGACTATAGGACGTGCATTTTTTCACTGCTATGAGTGATGTCAATTATGCCCCCCCTGGGGTTTGTGGAGGTGTTTGTGGATTTTCTCCGCGAGCTTCCTGTTTATCCCATCTACTTGGCTTAATTCTTCTATGCTCGCACCTTTAATACCCTCCATGCCCTTGAAATGTCTTAGTAGGCTTATTTTCCTCTTGGGTCCTACTCCTCTTATTTTATCGAGTTGAGAAGCCTTAAAATTCTTATTTCTGAGTTTGCGATGGTATTCGATGGCGAACCTGTGGGCTTCATCCCTGACATGTTGTATGAGGTGCAGAGCCCTTGAATCCTTTGGTAGTTTTATCGGGTTCATGGAAGAAGCTGTGTATATTTTCTCATCCCTTTTCGCGATCCCTATGACTGGTATCTTAACATTTAATGATTCAAGAACCCTTAATGTTAAATTTAATTGTCCACGACCACCATCTACTACTATAAGGTCTGCTTTTGTCTCATCCTTTGAGTACCTTCTTTTGATGATCTCGCGGATCATGGCATAATCGTCAGGTCCCCTTGCACGTATCTTGTATCGTCTGTAAAGGCCCTTTGCAGGTTTTCCGTCTATGAATGTTACCATAGCCCCTACAGGAGCCTCCCTGCCAATATTTGAAATATCGTAGCCTTCTATCCTCCTAGGATGGTTTGGGAGTTTAAGTTGCCTTTTCAATTCAGCTAGGATCTTATGGCTTTCTACCTTTTCCTTCGAAAGTGTTTGGATTCCTTTAACTGCGGCCTTTAAAAGTTTTAGGTCAGATCTTCCAGTAGGTTTTCTTATTTTAACTTTAACCCCTTTTAAGTTGGATAACCATTCTTCTAACAGTCCCCTCTGGTCTATGTCATGTTCCATGATTATCTCTTCTGGTATTTGGTGTGGTGTTGAATAATACTGTTGGATGAATGCTGATAATATCCTTTTAGGGTTTTCTTTATTGGTATTATCCATGGTAAAATCGTCTTTGCCTATAATCTTCCCATCTTTGATGTGTAGTATCATGATAATGGCTTTATTATCGAATCTGCCAGTTATGATATCCTTGTCTATCCCCCTGGTGAATATGGTGTGTTCTTTTCCCATAACCTCTTTCAATGATATTATCTGATCCCTTATGGTCGCGGCTTTTTCAAATTCCAAGTTTGATGCCGCATCCTCCATTTCCTCCTCCAATTCTTCTAGGATGTCCTTGTATTGTCCCTGGAAGAAAAGTTCCACTCTTCTAATCATTTGCATATATTCGTCCCTTGAAATATTGCCCGTACATGGACTATAGCATAGGCCCATCTGGTTGTTGAGGCATGGACCGTCCATTCTTTTACAGTCACGGATCTTGAATAAGGATTTTAGGAATTTGATCATTTTCTTCGCGGCGAATGTGTTCGTAAAGGGTCCGAGGTAGGCTCCATCAGATGTTATTCTTCTCGTTATTGTTATCCTTGGATATTCCTCATTAGTAATTTTAAGGTAGGGATATCTCTTATCATCCTTGAGATGGATATTATATGGTGGCTTATACCTTTTGATAAGGTTACTTTCAAGTATCAGGGCTTCCCTTTCAGTGTCTGTTAGGATATACTCTATATGGTCTATGTGTTTTTTCATTGTTTTTATTTTTGGATTACCTGTAGGCTGAAAATATGATCTAACACGTTTCCTCAAGGATATTGACTTCCCGATATAGAGTATGTTACCCTTTTCATCTTTTAAGATGTAAACTCCTATCTTATCTGGAAGATCATCAACCCTTTTAACGACCAATTATAAATCCCCCCTCTGCCAGCCCCCCATAATATTATATATTAATACTTTGAATATTTTAGTATAATTCTTGGTTTTTTTGTCAGTGATTTGATGATGAAATTTAGATTAAAATCAGATCTTGAGCCTAAAGGGGATCAGCCCAAGGCTATCAAGGAATTAGTTGATGGTATAAAAGAAGGTTTAAAGGAGCAGACACTCCTCGGGGTCACAGGTTCTGGTAAAACATTCACCATAGCAAATGTCATAATGGAGGTTCAAAGACCGACACTGGTCATCTCCCATAATAAGACCCTAGCCGCCCAATTATATGAGGAATTTAAGAAGTTTTTCCCGGATAATGCCGTGGAATATTTTGTAAGCTACTATGATTATTACCAGCCAGAAGCTTACATCCCCCAGACAGACACCTACATAGACAAGGAGGCCTCAATAAACGATGAGATAGACTTGATGAGACACTCAACAACACAATCCCTCCTCACAAGAGATGATGTTATCGTGGTCTCCAGTGTATCTTGTATTTATGGTATAGGAGCACCCTGGGATTACGGAGGATCCACACTCTCCCTCCAAGTTGGATCGCAATTAGATAGGGAGGAGATTCTATCAGAGCTTGTACACATGCAATATGAAAGAAATGACATAGAATTTGACAGGGGACAGTTCAGAGTCCGCGGGGATATACTAGAGGTTAACCCAGTCCATGGAACGCCCCCAATACGCATAGAATTTTTTGGGGATGAAATAGACTCAATATCATTCATACACCCCACCAGCCGTGAAAGGATAAAAAACTTGGAAAAAATAGTCATATTCCCAGCCAAGCACTTCATAGTATCAGAGGATCGTATGGAAAAGGCCATAGAATCAATAGAAGAGGAGCTTGAGGAAAGATTGAATGAGTTGAGATGCCAAGGGAAACTTTTAGAAGCTCAAAGACTCGAGCAGCGTACAAGGTTCGACATAGAAATGTTAGAGGAGATGGGTTACTGTCCAGGTATTGAGAATTATTCCTTACACCTTAGCGGGCGCAACTGGAGTGATAAGCCCTATACACTACTCGATTATTTCCCGGATGACTTTCTAACAGTTATAGACGAGTCACATGTTACAATACCACAGATAAGGGGAATGTACAGGGGGGACAGATCACGTAAAGAAACACTCATCGAATATGGTTTCAGATTACCCTCAGCACAAGAAAACCGTCCCCTCAAATTCAAGGAATTCCAAGAGAGCATAAATCAGATAATATATGTTTCAGCCACTCCAGGAGTATATGAGATTTCAAGGAGTCAAAGGGTTGTAGAACAGATAATAAGGCCTACAGGACTCGTAGACCCTAAAGTTATAGTAAAACCAGTCCAAGGACAAGTTGATAACCTCCTCGATGAGATAAACCATCGCATTAAAAAAGGTGAACGCGTCCTTGTAACCACACTTACAAAGAGAATGGCAGAAGACTTAACAGACTATTATTCAAAGATGGGTATCAAGGTGAGATACCTCCACTCTGAAATAGACACACTCGAGAGAGTTGATATCATCAACGACCTCCGCATGGGGGAATTCCACTGCCTCATCGGAGTCAACTTACTAAGGGAAGGATTAGACCTGCCAGAGGTTTCACTAGTAGCTGTCCTAGACGCTGACAAGGAAGGTTTCTTAAGATCTGAAACATCATTAATCCAAACAATTGGTAGGGCAGCCCGTCATGTTAAGGGCGAAGTCATACTCTATGCTGATAAACTCACAGATTCTGTAAAGGCCGCTGTAGAAACCACCAACAAGAGGAGGGAAATGCAACTCGAATATAACAAAAAACATGGCATAACCCCCAGGAGTGCTAAAAGAAGCCTCAAAGCTAAAAAAGAAAAGATAAAAGTGGAAGATTTCATGGAACTTCCAGATGATGAGCTGAAACTTATAATAAAAGACCTTGAAGAAGAGATGGAAGAAGCCGCATCAAACCTGGAATTCGAAAAAGCAGCAACACTAAGGGACCAAATACTAACCCTTAAAGGAAACGTGAAAGGGATGAAAAATGGCCAATAATATCGTGATTAAAGGTGCAAGGGAGCACAACCTCCAAAATATAAACCTTAAACTCCCAAGGGACAAGTTCATTGTTATAACTGGGATAAGCGGATCAGGGAAATCATCACTCGCATTCGACACCATATACGCAGAGGGACAACGAAGATATGTTGAATCACTCTCAGCCTATGCAAGACAATTCCTAGGCCAGATGAAAAAACCAGATGTGGACTATATTGAAGGCCTATCACCAGCAATATCCATAGACCAAAAAGCGACCAAGATGAACCCAAGATCCACCGTAGGGACAATAACAGAAATATACGATTATCTAAGATTGCTCTTCGCACGCATAGGCAAACCACACTGTTACATTTGTGGAAAAGAGATCTCACAACAAACCTCCACACAGATAGTTGAAAGAATACTTCAAGAAGAAGACGGTGCAAGAATCTACATCCTAGCCCCAATAATAAAAGACCGGAAAGGAGAACACAAAAAAGTCCTGGAAAAACTCAAAAGGGATGGTTATGCGAGAGTCCGGGTAGATGGTGAAATACACAGCCTAGAAGAAGACTTCGACCTTGAAAAGAACCGCAAACATATAATAGAGGTTGTGGTGGACAGGCTCATAACACGCTCAGATACAAACTTCAGAAAAAGACTAGCAGATTCCATTGAAACGAGCCTGGAATTAGGTGAAGGCACCCTCACAATCCTATACCCTGATAGGGCGGATGAAAAGGTCTTCAGCGAACACTTCGCATGCACAGACTGTGGCATAAGCTTCGAAGAAATCAGCCCAAGGATGTTCTCATTCAACAGCCCCCACGGAGCCTGCCCAGAATGCAACGGCCTCGGAAGCAAACTCGAAATAGACCCAAACCTCGTAGTCCCGAAACCAGAACTCTCACTAAACCAAGGAGCCATCATACCATGGAGCAAATCCTTCAAAAAAGAAAACTACTATTATCAGATGCTCAAGGCAGTGGCCAAACATTATAATTTCAGCATGGACACGCCATTCAAAGACCTCGACCCAGAATACCAAAAAATCATATTATACGGATCCCATGATAGGATACAATTCGTATTCAAAAGAAAAAACAGAAAATATCGCGTCAATAGAAGATTTGAGGGTGTTATCCCCCGCCTAGAAAGAATATACCTAGAGACCAAATCCAATTACATGAGAAGATACATCGGAGAGTTCATGAGCAACAGACCCTGCCCAGCATGTGGTGGTAGCAGACTCCGCCCAGAAAGTCTTGCAGTTACAATCAATGGAAAATCAATCCACGAAATAACTGAAATGTCAATCAAAGAAGCATTGAAATTCTTCAAAAAACTTAAACTAACCCCCAGAGAAGAATACATCGCCAAGGATGTTCTACGGGAGATAAAAGAACGTCTAAAATTCCTAATAGATGTGGGATTAGAATATCTGACATTAAACAGGTCATCAGGGACGCTCGCAGGTGGAGAAGCCCAAAGAATCAGACTAGCCACACAGATAGGCTCAAGGCTCGTGGGAGTACTCTACATCCTAGATGAGCCGACGATAGGCCTACACCAAAGAGACAACATCAGACTGATCAACACCCTAAAAAAACTCAGAGACCTCGGCAACACCCTAATAGTCGTTGAACACGACCCAGAAACCATACTATCCGCTGATTATATTGTCGATATCGGCCTGGGGGCGGGTGAACATGGAGGCCGCATAGTCGCAACAGGAACACCTGAGGAGATAATGGAAAACCGAGAATCGCTCACAGGAGCATACCTGTCAGGTCGAAAAACAATACCAACACCCTCCAAGCGAAGAAAATCTGATGGGAGACATATCACCATAATTGGGGCCGGCGAACATAACCTGAAAGAAATCGACGTTAAAATACCACTAGGAGTCTTCACATGCGTCACGGGAGTTTCAGGTTCAGGTAAAAGCACCCTTGTCAATGATATCCTCTACAAAGGCCTCTATGAAAGGTTAAACAACAAGCATATGAACCCTGGTAAACATAAAGACATAAAAGGCGTGCATTACCTAGACAAGGTTGTGATAATAGACCAGTCACCCATCGGGAGAACACCCCGCTCCAACCCCGCAACATACACCGGAGTATTCACCTATATAAGGAAACTTTTCGCCCAAACAGCCGAGGCAAAAAAAAGAGGATACAAGCCCGGCCGATTCAGTTTCAACGTGAAAGGAGGCAGATGCGAAGCTTGTAATGGTGATGGTATCATAAAAATAGAAATGCATTTCCTAGCCGATGTTTACATACCCTGTGAAGTGTGTAAAGGTAAACGATACAACGAAGAAACACTACAAATCAGATACAAGGGCAAAAATATTGCCGAGATACTCGACATGACAGTGGAAGAAGCATTAGATTTCTTCCATAATATACCATCAGTCAAAAATAAACTCCAAACATTATATGATGTTGGCCTGGGCTATATAAAATTGGGGCAGCCAGCAACAACATTATCCGGCGGTGAAGCGCAAAGAGTCAAACTTGCAAAGGAACTGAGCAGAAAAAGCACCGGCAAAACACTATATATATTAGATGAGCCCACCACAGGCCTGCACTTCGATGATATAAAAAAGCTCTTAGATGTGTTGAATCGCCTCGTAGACGCTGGTAATACCGTGGTGGTCATAGAACATAACCTAGATGTTATTAAAATGGCGGATTATATAATAGACCTTGGACCGGAAGGAGGAGAAGAAGGGGGTAGAATAGTCGCGGAGGGAACACCCGAAAAAGTTGCAGAATCAGGAACATACACCGGAAAATTCCTAAAGAAGGTTATAGAATCCACAAAACCCCCATTCGAAACAACAATCCTAGAAGCAGATAAAGTCAAAGAATAAAGATCCCCCATTGAATGCGTGGTCTCTGCTTACATTCCAACGCCAAACAACAGAATATGAGCGGTGAAGTGGTAAGTATCCACATTTTCCATCTTTTTTCGCAAAATGCGGGAAACTGGACCCTCTAAGATAACATTGCAAATGTTACATAAAATAAAGATTAGAAAAAAAATTATCCCCAGCGACTTATCTGGAAAAAGTTATACCTAATCAGCTTCAACATCTGAAAAACAAAAAGATTAAATAGATAGGCTTCGTGTGAATACTATAGGGCAAAACTTCGTAAAGGACAGGAATTTATGCAATTCATCGAGAATGTATAAGAGGCAGATATGTGCTTTTGGTTACGTTCAAATTTGCTATCGCAAACTACATATCCCCGGAACGTTGTCCAAGATTGCGAACCTGCAAAAAATTTAAATTCAATTATCCAAATAGAGGAGATACAAATGAAGTGGAAAAATTCATTAATGGCATTTGAGGAAGATATAAAAGACAGAAGTTGGTTAGAATGGTTAAAGGCACATACTTCTGGCTTCAAACCTTTACACAGATATGAAGGAATTCTAGAGCTTAGCAATGAAGAGTTAATTTTCGATGGAAAAGATGTAAAAGAGAATAAGGAATTCCAACTGAAGATACCTTTAAGGAATATAATAGATGTTCATTACGGTTTTGATGAAGTTTTCAAAGGAAGAGAAGAAAGAGCATGGCCATGGAACAAACCATTAAGAATAAGATATCAATTTGAGAACAAGGAGAGAACAATATATCTATTCGCCCATTTTCATCATAAAAAGGGGATAAGGACGTCTGATAACAAAGAACTGTACGAAGGACTAAAAGAAGTAATGGAATGAAAATCAACAAGCTCACGACATTCCGCTTTGTTCCAATGCTTTCGTACTCAGACAACAGAGCGCTATATGAAATTGGGCTTGCGGTGGCTTAAAAAAGAATAAATTTATGATATGTTATGGATATGAAAAAGAGGGACGGGAGATAAATTTTGGATGAATGGATTTTTAAGCTTTTTAGGGCCCCTTGGATTTGAAGCTTTCAAATTGCATAATCCTTTGTATTTATTCCTGTTTTTTTGCATTCTTTGTTCATTTCAAATATCTCAAAGATGGGCTCAAATATTTGGGTTTGCTTGGCGTGATTGGATTAATCGTGGCAATCCTTGGGGGTTATAGGAGTAGTGGAGGTGTAAAAGATAGTTGAAAATAAAGTGTATATAGCATTCGGGATAATTGGATTAATTTTAGTGATTACCGGTGCTATAGTAACAATCTCGAAAGAAATGGGGATAGCTTGGGCTCTCTGGTAGTGGAATCGCCATTATATGGATAAGCTAAAGTGTATCATAGGAACAAGCATGAAAGAAAATGATGCGACCACTCCCGCCCGAGTCCTACCAACTTTGTTGGTCCGGTACTTCACGCTCGAACAACAAGTGGATATATGGCTTATAGTGCTCGTCCAAATTTGCCTTAACGGGCAAACTTCACATACCCCTGGGAGGTTATACACAATCGTTCATGGTGTAAAGGAAATTTAAAGGAAGCGTAAAAATGGAAGGTTTAGGCGATAAAAAAATGCCCGGTATGCTTTATATACTTATTTCATTTATTCCATAGATCCTTTACTGGGTATTGTGTGGTATGGGCAGCTATGCCGGTATAGTCATTCCTCTTGTGATTTCCTTATTTTTTATCATTCCTCAAATCCGCAAAAGAGAGTTCAATTTGATGGATGTTACTTCCGTTCTCTATTTCAGCATAGCGAGCGCTGCTACATTTATCTTCAAATTAAACATGTTTGTTGAACATAGTGGTTTTATTGGCTATTTTGTTCTATTTCTAATGGCCTTGATTTCACTTGTCATCAAACGACCGTTCACTTTCCAGGTTTCGAAAAAGGATTATCCTAAGATCTATTGGAAGGACAAATCGTTCTTGGCTATAAACAGCCAGATAACCATAGTCTGGGCAGGGATATTCCTATCAAATGCAATCTTATTTCTGCTCCTTGCCAAACCTTTCACAGTAGTCCTCTCAAACATTTTAATCGTCATTGGCATAATCTTTTCAATTGTTTTCCCTTTGAAAGCACCTGCCTATTTCGTTTCAGAAGAATTCAAGAAATATGACTGGAGGGTAATGTAAATCTCCAAGAGCCTAAGAAAGAAGATGAGTATGATGTCATAATCGTTGGTTCGGGTATAGGAGGTTTAACATGTGGCGCTTTGTTCTCAAAAAGAGGATACAAGGTTTTAGTTTTAGAACAGCATTTTCAAGTTGGAGGCTACTGCTCATCTTTCAAAAGGAAGGGGTTTGTTTTTAACACCGGGGTGGAGGATGTAAGCGGGTTGTGGGAAAAAGGCCCTCTTATTTATCTTTTACGAGAACTTGGACTGAAAAAAGAAGATTTGTTTGTGAAAAACACAAGAAAGTATATTTTCAAAGGGAAAGACATAGAAGTGCAGAATCTTGAAGAGTTTATAAGTCTGCTCTCGAAAATGTTCCCAGCTGAAAAGAAGAATATTTCTGCTTTCTTCAGGGAGGCTAAAGAAGCTTATGTTGAATGTTATAAAGATACAACCTACGGAACTCCTTTACCTGCCGAATTAATCGTGAAGGTCCTCGGAGATAGGAAGCTTCTATATTATCCAAAGGAGCATCCTCATTTTTACGATTGGATGAACAAAACCTACAAAGAGAAGCTTGACGAATATTTCAAAGACGAGAATTTAAAGGCGCTGCTCTGCGCATTATTGGGTTATCTTGGGACAGAGCCCGAAAAAACTCTTGCAAGCAGCGCACTCACTGCATGTGTCTCATATTACCTATATGGCGGCTATTTCCCAAAAGGAGGTGCACAACGGTTTGCTGACAGCTTAAAGTGTTTCATTGAAAACCACAACGGTAAAGTCATGGTTAGGCATAAAGTAGATAGAATACTGGTTGAAAGCGGAGAAGTTAAAGGAGTAAAAGTTGGAGAGAAGATTTTAAAGGCTCCAATAATTGTAGCCAATGCAAATGCTAAAACCACATTCCTAGAGCTTGTCGGAGAAAAACAACTTGGATAGTAAATTTGTTGATTATATAAAAGGGTTAAAAATGTCACCTTCTGCCTTTATGGTATTCTTAGGTGTAGATATAGATCTATCAAACTATCCAACACTTATCAAAAACCTGGATAAAAGTATTGATATAATCATTAACTCAAATGCTGACCCAAATCTGGCCCCAAAGAACAAATCAAGCGTCACAATAATAACGGGAGAAAACTACCACAATTTTCCAGAAAGAAGAACAAAAGAGTATTCACAGAAGAAAAAAGAGATGGCTGAAATGCTAATTCAGAAAGCCGAAAAAGTCATTCCTGAATTGAGCAAGCACATAATCGTTCAAGATGCAGCAACCCCAAAAACATTTGAAAGATACACATCAATGCCCGAAGGAGCCCTATATTCCTTCGATCAATCAATTGAAGTTAAAAGACCATATTTCAAAACACCGATAAAAGGTTTGTATTTAGCGAGTGCCTCAACTTTCCCAGGCGGAGGAATAGAAGCAGCCGCAATGTCGGGAATGATCTGTGCAAACGATATATGTAATTGGGAACTTAAGACGCCATGAACGAACTCTCTGCTTGGCTTCGGTACTTTCGTATTCAACATGAGGATATGTGGCTTCGACTTCAACTATCCCACAAGGGCAAAAACTTTGAACCCCCCATAAAGGGTGACACTCAAATATGTAGGCTCTATAGAGATCATGCAAGAACTAAGATACCACCAAACACATAAACTTGATCTACTATAATCCCAGAATCTGAAAGAATTAATAAAGTTTTACAAGCGCTACGTTTAAAGTGGCTAAGCTTTACCAACATATCGCATCATGTCGAAATATGATCAACATGGCTTTGTTGCCCCTTGAAAACGCATAAAATAATACCATGAATTCACATCAGTGCTCTGGATACTAGGACTTGGAGGGACAAAGACCGCACTTCAGAAATTCATTTAAACGCATCAGGATCACGAGCATGTTCAACCACTACAAGCCAGAAGGGCCACTCAGTGACCAGTGGAATACTTTAACCTGGACTATTATCCAGATTATCCTTGTGATTATGAGGAGTATTATGCCGACAATAATCGCCCTCAAAACTTCGCGTCGCGTGCTAAGGTAATTCCCTTTTAATCCTGGCATTTTATCAGGGAAAAGATAATATGTCGCGATAAACAGGCCAAGAGACAACAT
>LGEU01000029.1 GCA_001507955.1 Methanobacteriaceae archaeon 41_258
CATTTTCACATACTTGAATTTTAAAGTTTTTGTATGTTATCATGGCAAGGTATCCTCCTTGAAAATGGGGAAGAGCCTCTTGTTGTCTGATATATTCTACTGGTAGTTATTCTTGTGTGGCTCAAAGATTCCTAGGATACTTATATTTTCCTAGTAGGATTCTTTTTGGTATGGGGGGTTAATTTTTATTCTAAAGCCAATTCAAGTCTTGCAAAGTTTTAAAATTTATTGGGGGGCGTCTAGGCGATTATTTTCTTGAATTCATTTGAAATTTCAAGTATTTCTTCGGGGGTTAAAGTGAAAACCCTTTTTTCTAATAATTTAGGATTTATAAGATCCACTATTTCCCTCGGATCTGCATTGGAACTTATTTCATGGAATGATTCAATAAGGGCTTTCCGGGCCTTTTTCCTTTTATGTTGGAAGAGGGCTCTGCAGGTTCTTTCAAATGTTCCATTAATCTTTCCTTTAGGGGTTAATTTTACAATGGCGGAATCAACCTTTGGTGGGGGTAAAAAAGCACTCCTTGGAATATAATCTAGGATCTCGATATTGGCCATGAAATATAAGGTTACTGAAAGGCGTGAATAATCTTTGGTGCCTGGTTTGGCTATCATTCTTTCTGCAAACTCTCGCTGGTACATTAAAATGCCAAAATCAAAATCATATTCGAGTAATTTGAAGGTTATGGGCGATGATATCTTGTAGGGTAAGTTGGACACTATCTTGTTAAAGTATGGGAACTCTATCTTCAAAGCGTCTCCTATGATTAATTCAACATTCTTATAATCTTTTAACCTGTCTTTTAATATGGTGGCGATTTTTTTATCCTTTTCAATGGCTATAACTTTATTGGCTTGTGAAGCTAGTGGGATTGTAAGGGTTCCGATGCCGGGGCCGATCTCCAGGATAATATCATCATCCTTTAAATCGGCATAGGATAATATTTTTTGCCTTTTGGTGTCGCTGATAAGGTAATGTTGACCTAACCTTTTATTTAAACGGATATCATATTCTTTTAGGATCTTTTTAGTTTCAATTGCTAGCTTGTTCATTATTTCCTTGTCTCCGCCCTTTTTCTGGGCGGTCTTGTGAAAAGTACGTATTTTCTTTTACCCCTTTTCGCCTTATCAACATCTAATTCCATGAGAACCCTTTTAACTAGTAATTTAACTGGGTCTGCTAACATGGGGACCCTCTTTTTAATATCCTCAAAGCTTTCAAATGGTTTTTCTTTGCGGGCTTTGAGTATGTCCCACATGTGCTTTTTACCAATCCCTGGTAATAGTTCTAGTTGGTGGAGTCTCGTGCTTATGGGGCCGGCCTCGTTGAAGAATTTGATGAACTTTTTCTCGTTTGATCTTATGATTTCTTCGATGACATAGGGTAGTTCAACCCTTGCCGTGGCTGTTAATTCGTTGTGGCGGAGTCGCCTGTTTATCCTAGCTATCTTATCCCTTTTACCCTTCCCTATATAGACTTCTTCATGAATTTCAAGGTCCACACCGGGTTTTGGTGTTAATTCTAGTAGCGTGAACTCGTCTTTACCTATGGCCTGGGCTACTGGTTTTCTTTTAAAGCCGCCTAGGCCTTCTTCCACATACCCTAATGGGAGATAGTCTAGGATGATGGCATATTCTTCCATGAGACCCAACTCAAAAAATATTATCTGTACTTTTCTATTATTTTCAGGATATTCTCAAAATCCTCATTTTTTATAGGTATTCTTTCTTTGGCGAATATTAGACGTACATCTGCAAGATCTTCGGGCATGAGGTCTGTAAGCAGCACTGCATGTTTTTTCTTTATATTGGGCAGTTCCATGAGTTCTTCTGTTAATTTCTGCGCTTTTTCATAGTCTATCTTGGAGAATTTACTGACATGTTCAAGGGCGAGGTTCTGTTCATATGTGAGCTCATGTTTTTCTGCAAATTTTTCTAGGATCACTTTAACTTCTGCCATGGGCACTGGTTCTGTTTTAATGATTTTTTTACCTATCATCAAGGATCACTCTTGTAATTGGAGATGTTCTGGTCTTATGATGAGCTTTTTATCCTTTTTACCATCTTTTATAGTTACAACGTAGGATTTTCCCATTTTATCAATTATTCTCCCTGTTTTGCCATGGAATCGTGGATGTGGCTGTCCCCTGTGTATGCTAGGGTCTATTATTATATGTACAAGGTCATCTATTTGAAAGGTTTGTATTTTTCTTGTTATGGGATTTGTCCGGCCTCTTTTTGGCTTTTGTAGCTTGTATCTTGTTTTGCTTCTGAAACCTTTTGATCTTCTCATATTAATAAACCTCCATGATCCTGAAAAATTAGGATGATCATATAACCTGATTTTATTTATTTTCTCACCTAAATATTTTCCCCTTATCTTGTGGTGAATGTCAGGTTAAGGAACTAGGTTATCCAAGGCTCATATGATCCTCTCTCAAGGATCATATATGTGTAGTGATTTAAAATTTCCCTTTGAAAGACTAGATCTTCTCCGAATCTGCTAATAAATTTTTAACTTTATACTATAAGGTATTGGTTTTGTTTATTGTCAAATTGGGGGGCTCTCCACATCGATTATACAATTTTCGCCTTTAGAGGATATTCCAAGGTGAAAATTGTTTTCTGGGAGGTTATCAGGCTCATAAACTGCATCCTTGATAGAAAAATGGAATTTGGAAAAGTTTCAATTGTTATCACAAAATATATAAGATACGATTATTATACTATAACAAGGTGAATGGATGTGCCGATAATCATAGAACCCATGCTTACTATCAATTTGATATTTTGTATAATAATCCTAGTAATGGGCTATCGGGGGTTCAGGAAATTTAAAAATCCCTTACTGTTTTATATTGGATTGGCATTCGGATTTTTTGGAGTGTCCCATCTGGCCCAGTTGATGGGATACCCTAGCAATTTGCTGGCTCTTATAATAATCAGGACTATAGCTTACTTGCTGGTCATCTTTGCACTTTTCCAGGCCATAAAAAGTGATTGATTGACCTTATGCTGTGGCTTTACAATATATCATGATTAGACATTTTATCATCTAAGCTTTTTGTGGGGGGGTTTAATGTGGGTTATCCAACTTCTAGGACGTCAAGTTCTATACACTCTGCGGGGGTGTTGAGTATTTCACTTATACTTGGTTTTGTTCTTCCATCGTCACCTGAGATAAGCTCTTTTATATAAAGCCCCCCTTCGGTTTTTAATATAAGTTCAAGAGTTTTGGAATCGATTATATTCCATTTAATATCTATTACTTTTCTTTTCCTTATCTTGTCTGCTCTTCTGTGAGAAACCCTCTTTGGGGTTCTCTGTTTAATTAAATTTAGGGATTTCAGTTTTTCAAGGGCTGATGGTTCAATTTCATCCTTTAATTTAACCTTGGCCCTGTAGATTTTATATGGGGACGAAGTTTTGATTTCTACTTTACGATTGCGTGTGGAGAATTTCAAGTTTAGAACTTCGATTTTGCCCTTGGCAAATTTGTTGATCTCATCAGCAATTTCTTTTAGGTTTATTTTTCTTTTCTTTGGTTCTTTGATTTCGAGTACGAAGGGTCTTCCTTTTCCAAGCATCCTCACATCAATATCTTCCCTTCCTGCTCCGTGGAATTTCGACCCTGAACCTTGAGTTGCCTTGAGCACGGGTTCTGCGACCAGTTCCTCGACTGAAGTGGGGTACATTTTACCTGTGAAATTGCACCTTGGACATCCTTGGCCTTTACATTTTCTGCAGGGCCATTTAGTCTGGGGTATGCCTCTTATGAGTTTCTTGTATCGGCCTTCTATAAATAATGGGTTTATCTGTACCCATACTTGTGGTTCTAATGTTCTGAAGTCGACTTTAACGATAATATCGGGGTTTTTGAAGTCTACTTTACAATTAAATCTTTCTTTCAGGATTTTTCCGAGTTCTCTGTTAATTTCTTTTTTTATGCTTTCAACTTCAATGTTTAAATGATTGTTTATATTCTCATCAGTGCTTAAGAGCTCCTCGGGTAGTCTGCTTCCTACTAGTAGGGTTGAAAATTCAAGGTTTAATTTTTTTATTTTCTCTTCAACATAGTCTGCTGTTTTTTCAAGATCTTCTAGTATCCCTTTACAGATTTTGCACTTGTTGGACGATTTTTTTAATTTAAAGGTTTTAATTAATGTTTCAGCTCTCTTACGGTTACCTGGTCCTGGTATGATATCTGAGAATTTACGTCCAAGGCAATTTAGACATATGCTCTCCCCCGTGATATCTAATAGTTTTTCTAGTCTTTTTTCCGTTTTCATGTCTATCATTAGCGTAGGAATTGTTTCATTAATTGTCCTATTGGGCCTCCCCTGTTCCGTCTTCCAAGGCCTTTCATGGCCTTCTTTGTAACCTTGTAATATTTTAGGAGTTCTTTCACATCCTCGTTCCTTGTGCCTGAACCCCTTGCGATCCTTTTTATCCTTGAATGTTTAATCGCCTCTGGATGGTCTAGTTCATATTCTGTCATTGAATCCATTATGGTAATGTACTTCTCGATTTTTTCTTCTGTTGCATCAGGGGCGTTCTTCGGCAGTTTATCAAGGCCAGGGATCATGTTTATGACTTGTTGTAATGGGCCCATTTTCCCCATCATCTCGAATTGCGATTTCATCTCCCTCAGGGCGAATCTGCCTGTGAGGATGGCGTCTACTGTCTCCTCACTCACTTCTTGTTCTTCTGCAATTTCCTCTGCCTTTTCTAACAAGCTTCTGATGTCCCCCATTCCTAGGAGTCTGGAGATGAACCTTTCTGGGTCGAATACTTCGAAATCTTCTAGTTTTTCACCGGTGCCTATGAATTTTATTGGGGCTCCTATCTCTGCAACTGCTGAGAGTGCACCCCCACCCTTAGCTGATCCATCAAGTTTTGTCACTATTATTGATCCAACGGGGGTGCTATTGGAGAATGCTCTTGCTTGTTCTCTTGCTTGCTGTCCTATTGTACCGTCGATTACGAGTATTGTCTCATCTGGTCTGATTACAGTTGATAGTTGCTCCATTTCCTTGAGTAGGTGTTTTTCTTCTTTGTGACGTCCTGCTGTGTCAAAGATTATAACATCATAATCTTTAAATTTTTCAAGTCCATTAACCGCGATTTTTAACGGGTCTTGGTTCTCTGGTTCCCCATAGACTGGTATTTTAATTTCTTGTGTGAGTTGTTTTAACTGGTCAAATGCGGCTGGCCTCCATGTGTCTGTACATACTATGGCGGCGTTCAGTCCTTTCTTTTGGAGGTGGCGGCTTAGTTTCCCTATGGTGGTTGTTTTACCACTCCCTTGCAATCCTACAAAGAGTATCTTATAGGGTTTTTTGTCTATTTTGAGGGGTTTTGCGGTTTCCCCAACGAGTTTCACCATTTCCTCGTATACTATCCTTATAATATGTTCCTTTGGGGTTACGCCCTTTGGGGGTTCTTCATTAAGGGCTCTTTCCTCTATTGACTTGGATAATTTGAATACGAGTTTTATATTAACATCTGCTTGGATTAGTGCACGTTGTATGTCCTTTATAACCTCTTTCACCACTTCTTCATCTACTATGGTCATCCCTGCCAATTTTTTCATAGTCTTTGCGAGACTCTTACCTAGCTTGCCTAACATGATAATCACTTTGAGAAAATTAGATTAATAACTATAGAATATATTAAAGATATTTCAGATTTATATTTATCGAATGGAAATTCTGTGATGGAAATGCTAAAAAAGTTAGAGAAAACACTAAAAAGGGCGCCCATCATAAAAAAAGGAGAGTATAATTATTTTGTGCACCCGATAACCGATGGAATACCACTCACAACCCCTGATATATTGGAAGAGGTGGTTGATGAGATAACAAAACGTTATACTCTGGATGTTGATAAAATAGTGTGTATCGAGGCCATGGGCATACACCTTGCCACGGCATTGTCACTTAAAACGAGAATACCATTCGTAGTTGTGAGAAAACGCGAATACGGCCTCCCAGGTGAAGTTGCAGTCCATCAAACCACGGGATATAGTGAGGGGGAATTATACATCAATGGCATCGAAGAGGGTGACAGACTACTTGTCATAGACGACGTTGTAAGTACTGGGGGAACACTATTAGCAGTCCTAGAAGCCCTCAAAAAGATGAACGTAGAAGTAGCTAAAGTCATAGTTATAATAGAAAAAGGCGAAGGTAGAAAAGTCGTGGAAGAAAAAACAGGCTACAAAATAGACACATTAATAAGAGTGGATATCATTGATGATAAAATAATAACAAGCCCCCCAGAGGAGGCCTAAATTGGCAGATTACCAATTTGAAACCTCCAAGGTCATAGAAAAAGCTAAAAAGTATAATCCTAGGATAATAGGATTACAGTTCCCAGATGGTCTTAAGATCCACGCATTAAAATTGGCCCGGAAACTTGAAAAAGAACTAGGGGTTACCGTCCTGATATCGGCAGATCCGTGCTATGGTGCGTGTGACGTTGCAGACACCAAACTAGAGGGCATAGTTGATCTTCTAATCCATTATGGTCACAGTCCCCTACCACTGGATTATAATATTCCAGTCATTTTTATAGAAGCATATGCCAAAGTTGATATAATACCTGCTCTCAGATCATCCCTCAAACTATTATCTGGATATGATAAGGTAGGAGTGGCTACCACAACCCAACACTTACACTTACTCGATGAAGCCATAAAATTCCTAGAAGATCATGGTAAGAAGGTTTTATCAGCCAAGGGGGTGGGTACTAGGCGGGGGCAGGTTCTAGGTTGCAATTTTTCATCAGTTAAAGAATTAGACGTAGATGTTTACTTATTTATTGGTAGTGGAGATTTCCACCCCCTTGGCATAAGATTATTCACAGGGAAACCGGTTATTGCAGCGGATCCATACACTGGACAGGTCAATAATATTGAAGATTTTGCTGATAGAATTTTAAGGATAAGATTCGCAGCTATTACAAGAGCTAGAGAAGCCAAGAAATGGGGGGTTATAATGTCATCTAAAAAGGGCCAAAAGAGGTTGTCCTTGGCTTTAAACTTGAAGAAGCTCCTTGAAGATTCTGGTAGAGAAGCATTTATAATAATATTGGATGATGTTTCCCCCGAGTTACTCGTCCCGTTCAGGGATTTAAATGCCTTTGTAGTTTCTGCTTGTCCAAGAATGCCCGTAGACGATTATCACTTGTATGATAAGCCCATTTTAACCCCCATAGAATTAGAGATAGTCCTTGGTAAAAGGGGATGGGAAGATTATACCCTGGATGAGATCCTGTTCTAAGTATAAGTATATATATGAGAAGATAAAAAAGATAGATTTAAAAGGGACTTATACTATTTTTTCCGTATTAAAATCCTATTGAGGTGAATTGATGAAGGCAAAATCTGGGGATTTTGTTTTTCCTGGAGACTCATTGGCTGTCATAGAAGAATTCGTACCAGCCGAGGGAACATACGAAGAAAAGGGTAAAATAAAATCGCTCTTTGTAGGAGAAGTTGCAAGGGATGAAAAAAATAAACGCATAAAAGTCATATCAAAGACAGAAACACCCCCGATATTAAAAGAGGGTGCAATAGTCATCGGAGAAGTTATTGAAGTGAAGAGTCAAAGGGCCCTAGTGAGAATTCACCATGTTAAAGGTAGTTCAAGAGCCCCTGTAACATCGTTCATGGGTGCGGTCCACATTTCACAGGCGACAAATGGTTACCTATCAAAGTTAACAGAAGCCTTTAGGATAGGGGACATAATCGAGGCTCGTGTAAGCAGACTGGTAGGATTAACTGGTATAGACCTACAAACCGCACAGAAGAGCCTTGGAGTTATAAAAGCTATGTGCACCCGTTGCAGACACTTCATGAAAAAAGCGGGAAATAACGAGGTTATATGTCCAAATTGTGGAAACAGAGAGAAAAGGAAACTCTCCACAGATTATAGGCTCAGATAGTATTGGAGGAGAAAAAAGTGAAGATTATCCGCGACGAGAAATATGAACTAGAGATAATATTTGAAGGAGAAACTCATACACTCTGTAATGCCTTGCGCAAAATCCTCCTCGAAGACGAAACCGTGAAAGCTGTAGCATATTCCATAGACCATCCCATAATAGGGAAACCCCACATGTACATAAGAGGAGATAATCCACGAAAATCCCTTAAAAAGGCGGCAAAAACCCTTAAAGAAAAATCCAAAGAATTCAAGGACCTCCTAAAAGCGGTCTAGTCCATGAAAGAGAAAAAATTCAGGAAGATAAAATCTGAGATAAGAATCTTAGGGGTCGATGATGCCCCATTCACACCCCATAGTAAAGATGATGTGCTAGTTGTTGGCACCGTCTTTAGGGGCGGATCATGGTTGGATGGCGTCTTAACAACTCACATAAAAGTTGATGGAACTGATTCTACATCTAAAATAATTGAAATGGTTAAAAATTCAAGACACCTCGACCAATTAGGTGTTATAATGTTAGATGGGGTAACGTTAGGCGGATTCAATGTCGTTGACGTGGAAAAAGTATTCAAAGAAACGGGTTTACCAGTTATAGTTGTTATAAGGAAAATACCCGACTTTAAAAGGATAAAAAGGGCCCTCCAGGGAAAATTTGTGGATTGGGAGCGGCGATGGGATGCTATAAAAAGGGCTGGTAAAATATACTCAGTGAAGGTTAAGGACACTATCTACATACAAGTGAAGGGTATAAAATTGAAAGATGCCACAGAGATAGTTAAAATTTCAACAACAAGAAGCGCGATCCCAGAGCCTATAAGAGCAGCCCATCTTATCGCAGCAGGAGTTGAAAAGGGCGAATCAAAGGGTAACGCCTAAGCCAGAAGGTGATCAAAATATACAAGAATCCACTCCTAGCAGTTGATATCGTTATCATCTACCCCGATGATAGTGTCATACTCATCAAAAGGAAAAAGAACCCATATAAAGGGTTCTGGGCACTCCCCGGCGGCTTCGTAGAATATGGGGAAAGAGTTGAAGAGGCGGCCCTAAGAGAAGCACGGGAAGAAACAGGCTTAAAGGTGGAGTTGGATCATCTGTTAAGTGTTTATTCAGACCCAGATCGCGACCCCCGCGGACACGTTATAAGCATATGTTTCATAGCCCATAGGATCGGTGGAAAGTTAAAAGCAGATACTGATGCCAGTGAAGTTTCCAAGTTCAAATGGGAAGAACTAGAGAAGATAAAATTAGCATTTGACCATGCCACCATCCTAGAAGATGCATACAAGTTTCGGAAAAATTATAAAAAGGAAAAATGTATAGAATAGGGGTCACTGGTAAAATATCAAAGAATAGTTTCTCTAGGACTTTGGGAGGAAGAAGATGGAATTTTGTCCAAGATGTGGAGCTATAATGTTCCCAGACAAAAAAAAGTTTAAATGTAAATGTGGATATGAAAAGAAGATAACAAAGGAATTATCAGATAAGTACAGTGTGGCAGAGAAGATCAAAAGCAAGGAAAGCGTCATATTCACTGGAGAAGATGTTAAAACCCTCCCCACAACCAAGGTTGAATGTCCAAAATGTGGGAACAAAGAAGCTTTCTGGTGGATGCAACAGACGAGAAGGGCTGATGAATCCGAAACCCGCTTTTTAAGATGCACTAAATGTAAATATACATGGAGGGAATACGATTAAAGACCAATTCAATAAAATCTTCAAGGATTTGAAAAAAAACATCCCCGGGATAGAATTCAAAAAAACTAGGAGAATCCTAGATGATAAAAAAAATGACATAATGTTATATGGTGGCGTTTTCATAGGCATATTACTTCTCATATCAGGCATCTTACATTTGAACGCCCCTGTTAAAAAAGTAGCAGATAATGTCATATTCGGTGAACAAGCCATTATGGCAACTTTCCTCATGATACTAGGGATCCTAGTTATAGTAGCTGCGCTGAAAGAGAAAATCATTTCAAAAACACCACTAGCTAATATCTATACCGAAATAAAGGCTGTTGAAAATGAAAAAGATAAAAAAGATAAAAAGAATAAACATTGAATAATCCCTTTTCATGGGAAGAGCACACCCCACTCTATAAGAAAAGGTGAGGAGGACTATGAATGTTTAAGGCAGAGTTGAATGATCCTAACATCCTAAGGACAAGTTTTGATGCTATTTCATCAATTGTGGATGAAGTCCAAATACAGATAGATAGTGAAGGCATGCGCTTAGATGCCCTTGATAGGAGCCATATAACCTTCGTACACCTCGAACTTAAAAGGGAAATATTTGATGAATATGAATGTGACGAACCAGAGAAGATTAATGTAGATACAGAAGAGCTCATGAAAGTCCTCAGACGTGCCCGGGCAGGGGACCGTCTAATAATCACAAGCGATGACGCCAACCTCATATTAACATTTGAAGGGGAAGCCACACGCCAATTCAAGATAAGACTAATAGATATTGAATACGAAACTCCCCAACCCCCAGAGATACGATATGAAAATGAATTCGAGGTTCCATTTTCGCTCTTAAAAGATGCTATAGCAGATATCGACATATTCTCTGATAAGATCACATTCCAGGTCGATGAAGAGAAATTCATAATATCTTCCAAGGGAGAATTTGGCGATGCCATGATTGAATATTATCATGGCGAAAAGATAAAAGAACCTGCGAGGAGCGTATATTCACTCGACAAGATAAGGGAGATGCTAAAAGCCGATCGATTCAGCGAAACAGCTACGATAAACCTTGGGAATGACATGCCCCTAAAGTTAACATTAAAAATGCCAGAGGATGAAGGCGAATTAAGCTTCCTCTTGGCACCGCGTCTAGAAGCCGAAGAATAAAAAAGTTGGGGATGAATGGGCTTGGATGATTTCTTCAGGGAACTTAGGAGGATACAAAAAAAAGAAAGAGACGAACGCGGACTTGCAAGAGTAGGTGATGATTTCTACAAGAAAACATATGATTACATGAAAAAACTAATGGGCACCTTAAGCAAGGATCCATTAAATAGTAGAAGACACCATCTTCTAAGGGACGTTCAAAGGATAACCATGGAAATATGTGAACGTAGAGAACATAAAATAACTGACATTGCGGTCATGAATGTCCAAAGATCATATAATCTTTTTAATAAAAACCCCAAATTAGACTTGGAGGATAAAAGTCCAGTTAATCTAACCCCTGAGGAGAAGAAATTATATTCATCTATTACAAGTCTTTTAATTGAACACCGCTCCAGATTATTCCCAATCCTAGAAGACAAACCAGTAAACACAAAAGATTCCAATAAAAAAGAGGAGAGAAAAACCGCCGAAACCGAGATCAAAACAATCATAGTATATGATGAGGTGCCATCAGCAATTGTTGGAGTCGATGAAAAGGTATATGGGCCATTCAAACCCCAAGATATTGTCAGATTACCATCTATCACCGCAAGAATATTTGTAGATTCTGGCAAAGGACGGCTTATTAAACATTGAATAATCCGACCACCAAAGTTATAAATAGACAATCATTGATATAATTTACCATGAAGATTATTTTTTCATTCTAATGATATTCCGAGGTGATTGCAAAATGAAGATTCCTAAGGAAAGGAGAACTTACTGTCCACATTGCAGGAAACACACCATCCATGAGGTATTAGAGTCAAAAAGGCGTAAAGCAAGCGAATTAAAATGGGGTCAGAGGCAATTCAGGAGGGTTACCGCAGGTTACAGGGGGTATCCAAGACCATTACCTTCAGGTAATAAACCCGTGAAAAAGTTAGACTTACGCTTAAAATGTAAAGAATGTGGAAAATCTCACACTAAAAGAAGAACATTCAGAGCTGGGAGAGTCGAATTTACCACATAATCTGGGGGTGTGGCCATGTTCTATGAAAGTAGGAGCAATTTTCTACGCGTTAAATGCCTAGATTGTGGGAACCAACAAATAGTATTTGACAGGGCCGCATCCTATGTACAATGCATAATATGTGGCAAGACATTGGTTGAACCAACTGGTGGCAAGGCAAAGATCAAGGCACAGATCCTAGAGGTCCTAGACTGAGGTGTTTTCATGGTTAGAAGGAGAAAAGAGTGGCCTGAAGAAGGTGAATTAGTAGTTGCAACTGTACACAAGGTTCTAGGTTATGGGGCGTTCGCAAAACTTGAAGAATATCCTGGTAAAGAGGCTTTCATACATATTTCAGAGGTTTCATCTGGTTGGGTTAAGAATATAAGAGATTTTGTAAGGGAGAATCAGAAGATCGTGGCTAGAGTGTTACGGGTCAACCCTGAGAAGGGGCATGTTGACGCGTCCATGAAACGTATAAGGGATGATCAGAGACGGAAGAAGATACAAGCTTGGAAGATTGAGCAAAAAGCCGAAAAATTTTTAGAACTAGCAGCTAAGAGTCTAGGTAAAAACCTTGACGAGGCCTATGAGGAAATAGGTTATGATTTGATGGATATATTCGGCGATCTTTATGGTGCATTTGAAACAGCGGCAGATGAGGGTGAAAAAGCATTAATAGAGGAGGGCGTCCCAGAAGATTGGGCCAAGGCGATTACCAAAATCGCTAAAAAGAACATAACACCCCCAGAGGTTCGGGTAACAGGTTATGTTGATATTAGATCCTATGCACCCGATGGTATAGAAATAATTAAAAAGGCCCTCAAGGCCGCCCAGAAGGTAGGGGCGATAGTACAGGCTGTTGGAGCACCCCGCTACCGTTTAATAGTTAAATCAACAAATTATCCAACAGCCGAAAAGAAACTTAAAAAGGCCGCTCAAAAGTGTATAGACATCATAATGAAAGAAGGGGGGAAAGGAGAATTCCATCGTGAATTAACATGAAAATGCGAAAATGTTCTTCTTGTGGAGAATACACATTAAAAGAGAAATGCCCATATTGTGGGATGAAAACAGGAAATGTAGCCCCGCCAAGATATTCTCCAGAGGATAAATATGGGAAATATAGGCGTATTTTAAAAAAACAAATGCTCTCTAAAAATAGGGGGTAAAAATGAAAGAAACAATAATAAATGTTTTAGAAGAAGTTGAATTAGACCAGCCAATATTCATAGAAGCTCTACCAGGTATAGGACACGTGGGAAAATTAGCCGCTGATCACATCATCGACGAACTAAATGCCACAAAATTCGCAGAACTTTATTCACCGTCATTTCCTCCACAAGTTCTAGTGGATGACAACGGCATTATAGAACCTATGAAAAACGAATTTTATTATCTGAAATCAGTCGGCAAAGAAAAAAGAGATTATATAATACTAATTGGTAATACGCAAGGACTTTCACCAGAGGGACAATATGAGATCTGTGGCATGATACTAGACTTTGTGGAAAAACATGGAGCAAAGGAGATATACACCCTTGGAGGGTTAGCCACGGGCCAACCAGTTGAAGTTTCAAAGGTTTACGGCGCCGCCACTAACATCGAGCTGGCCAAGAAACTGGAAGAACATGGGGTCATTTTAAGATCAGCTGATGGTGGTATAATCGGCGCCTCAGGTCTACTACTAGGAATGGGAAGTCTTAGGGGGATGGAGGGCGTCTGTCTCATGGGCGAAACACCAGGATATTATATAGATGCCGAGGCCGCGAGAGCACTGCTCAATGTCCTCATGAAACTCCTAAAACTTGAAATAGACACGGAGAAACTCGAAGAACGGGCTAAGGAAACTCGTAAGATGATATCAAAGGCTCAGCGGATGGAACAAGAAATGATAGAAAGGATGACGCTTAAACCAGGCGAAGAAGACCTCAGATACATAGGCTGATCCCAGATGATAATAAACGCGGATCTTCACATACACAGTTGTTTTTCCCAGGCAACATCCCAAAAAATGACCATAGATAACATAGCTCCACAAGCAAAGCTTAAAGGCCTAGACCTTGTAGGTACTGGTGATGGATTCCACCCCAAATGGCTTAGAATGATCATAGAAAGCACAGAGGAAACGGAAGATGGCATTTATTCCCATGCCGATTGCGATTTTATAATAACAAGTGAAGTTGAAGACTTGAGACGAGTCCATCACCTCCTAATTTTACCCTCCATAAAAACAGCCAT
>LGEU01000030.1 GCA_001507955.1 Methanobacteriaceae archaeon 41_258
TATAAAGGCCTGTCTGAGAAGAACATAGTATTAATGTATTGGCTCGTAACATTGATTGTATGTGCCATTGGCTTATACTTTAGGGGAGTGTTCCCAACAGGTTAAGGCGGTTAATATGGTGCTTTCCCTTAAGTTGATAGCAGATAAAGTCCGAGGAGAACTTAAAGGCCAGGATAGGAGATTCGATGGTATCTTCACCACTTTAGGCGATGCTAGGGAAGGCGACATTGTCATAAGACATTGGATTGATGATAATGGTGTGAGAATGGGCTTGGAGAGGGGTATTTGCGCTATTATAACAGCAGATCCTCGTGGAGGAGCCCTAAAATCCGCCGAAGATTCTGGGATTCCCATAATCTTAGTTGATAGGATAGAATTTGCCAATGCATTCGCCCTTAGATGGGCTATTAAAAAATTCGCCCCTGAGACGAGAAGGATTGTGGTCACTGGTACTAATGGTAAGTCAACAACTACACATATGATATACCACATACTAAAAAGTTCAGGGAGGGAAGCCTACACTAATACTGATTCAAAATCAGAATTTAACACTCTTATCGATCCCGTTGTCCCAGCCCAGATAGCCAAGGAAGCCCGGGAGAAAAAACTTGAATATTTAGTAGTGGAAGTTTCGGAGGTTCAAGGGTGGCTTGGTAGAGTAATGGAGGATCATGCATATCTTATGACACGTGCAATAGACCCCGAGGTTGTTGTGGTCACAAACGTGGCCCTTGATCATATAGGATTGCTGAATTCTATAGAGGAGGCCCAATGGGAGGTCTCAGGGGCTGTGAGGGCTATGAATAGGGGGATTGCAGTCTTAAATTATGAAGATGATCGCGTGAGGTCAATGGCTAGCCTGAATAAGAAAATTAAAAGTTTCTTTTATGGCGAAGGGACATCAGTATCATATAGAGAAAATGGTATCTATATCAATGATAGACTATCAATCTCAAGGGATGATTTGCCATTCCAGAGCAGACATTTCATACAGAACGCCCTCGCGGCTATAGCGGCATGCATCCACCTTAAAATACCAATAGAGGATATAAGAGTTGGAGTATCATCATATAAGCCTTTGAAGAGGAGGTTTTCGATTATCCATGAGAACCCTCTTATTATTGATGATTTCGCCCATAACCCTGATGGTATAAAGGCAACAATAGAAAGTGTAGCCACCTTAAATGGAAGATTATGGATAGTATGTGCCATAAGAG
Organism: Methanobacteriaceae archaeon 41_258; assembly: GCA_001507955.1. GTDB lineage: Archaea > Methanobacteriota > Methanobacteria > Methanobacteriales > DSM-23052 > Methanothermobacter_A. The sequence goes on from LGEU01000030.1 coordinate 1,218, forward strand.
GCTCCCGTGGAAAAGAAATCAACATCGCAAATGCAAGAGCCCTTGCAAAAACAATAAAGGATATAGACTATAACCTCATAGTTACTGATAGTTATGATGTGGTAGACGATCTCAACATGGTAAAAGATCATGAAAGAGAAGCCTTCCTTGAAGTCCTCCAAGAGCACAGGATAAAATACACACATCATAGAAAACTTGAAGAGGCGCTTATAGAAGCATTAAATAGAGCTTCAGAGGATGATATAATACTACTGATAGGAGCCCAGAGCATGGATCCCGCATCAACAATACTCAAAAAAATCCTAAAAATTAAAGGTGGATAAGATGCTAATACAGGTTAGAAGAGATACCCTACTCATATTACTAGTGGCATATATCCTTATCGTTTCAGGCAGGTTCATGACATACCTTTCATATGCATCATCAACAGCCGAACCAGAAGGAGTGCCCATCTCAGGGGTTATAGTTAAGGGAAATGACATAGTACCCATAGAATCTATAAGGGCGAATATTGCAGCCGCTGGTTTCAGACAGGGAAGTTACATCAAAGGTGATATTCTAGTAACATCTAAGAGGAGCATTCCATTAGACGAGGCCATATCAAATGCTGAGAAATTCGCTAAACTATCAACAATCCCAGGGACTAGCCTTACCCCTATTGTAGCCGCGGATGTTAAAGTTGATAAAAAAACGGGTATAGTAACCGTGAATGTTATCGAAGACTTTTCAGTGGTGAAAGTAAGATGAAGGGGAAAATTATCAAATTCCTTGGAATATTCATAATCTTCAATATCCTAATGGGAACTTCGGCCGCAACCTTGAATGTTATAGTAGTCACAGACCCCAGTGGACAGGACCCCAACGGATTCGCAGGGGGTAGCATGTCCTTTGCACAGAACATGTTCCAATCAACCTTCATATTATCCAAGGAACACCATTTCACAATCCTATCTGGTGGTGAAGGGGAGGCCATTCCCCGTCTCATGGCAATCGTAGACGCTATAAACATCCTTAAGAATGGTGGAACCGCCAAAGAGGCTGCTTCGGCCGCGAGTGGATACCCTGGTATAAGGATAATGTGTGGGGGTCCTGATAAAGGGGCGGCTGTTGGAGGCTCCTTCGATGCTTATGTTGTCATTGTAGAAGATGATGGCACTATCACGGTAACACCCTATTCTGGGGGGTTAGCTGTCCTGCCACCAGGGAAAAAGGGTGCTATAATCCATCTTAGGAATACCCATGGTAATCCAAAATATGGTACGGCCTCCGCTGTCAGGAAAGAAGTGGCGATAAAAATCGGTAAAATGATACGTGATGGGTATCCTGCCACAGTGATAGTCTCAGAAGTCTTTAAGGATGTCGCAGAGAATGCTGGTGAAAAGTATGGTGGTGGTGCTGTTAATGTGGCATCTGGCGTGTCCACAGGTGACATGTTCACACCAGCTAATTTGAATGAGACAGGTTACCCCATGGATCAACCTTATGCAAAGGTCTGTCCACATTGCGGTTGGAGCGCAGGTTATCCTACTGCAGAGAATTATAAAGTTTGTCCATTGGATGGAACACCCCTTAAGACTATCTATGCATATGATGCGCTGCGGGATGCCATAACAGTTACAGAGGGTACTGTTTCTGTTTCAGTATATGGTAGTGATGAAGCAGGGGTTATACAGACAACACAGGAAATTGTTAAGGCTACAGTTAAAGAGAAAGGTTATAGTGAAGAAGCCATAGCCAAAGAGATAAATGATGCCATAGATAATGGTCTTATCATAGGCGTTAATTATGTGGAGCCAAAGGATATAAACGTGAAGCCTGGTTCAAAGGCTGTGGGAGTCTATTACACCCCTCTACCAGATCATAGAACAGCACCCCCAATGGATCTCCCTATAAGTTCCAGTTTCTTTGAAATATTAGGGGATATACAAACAGCACTTGGATGCGTCCTCCTGATACTCCTATTGTTCAGAAGCACCCTCATAAGCTCATTTATGAGATAAGAGTTGATATGGGATGGCTTTAATACTCCTCAGAGCCGATAATAAGAAAAAATTGCTTAATGCTTTAGCAGATCTTGAAAGGCATGCTAATTTAAAAATAAAAGGGAAGCCGCGCTTAGTAGATAATAAAATGGCGGATAAAATAGTATCATCAGTCCTTGGAGGGCTGAAGAGGAAGTCTTCTGTGGCCGTTGCGGTTAATGTTGAAGAGGATGATACAACCTCCATACTAAGGATAAAAAGGATACACCCACCAGCTCATGTAATAGTTGTAAGCGAGGAATATCCAGAGAATAAACTTTTAGGGGAGCTTATCAGGGAAGCCCCCATATTTAGAGGATATTATTCCCACAAAAGAGAAGTTTAACGTTTCTTTATCCTAGCTATATCCCCGATGGTAGCGCCCCTAAATGATCCTGCCCTCTCTCCTAGAGTCTCTTCTTCCTCGAATTTTTCCAGTATCCGAATATTAAGGGTTTTCTCAAACTTTTTCGCAAGTTTTATATCTGGTTCCATCCTACCAGCTTCTATCCTATGAATTACAGATACTTTCTCATTCATCTTCTTGGCAAGATCTTCCCTTGACCAGCTCCTTTTCTCCCTGGCATCTCTTATAATCCTATTATAGTCCTCAAGAACCTCATATACTGGTTCCATGGGCCTTGTGGTTCTCCTTCTAGGCGTCCTCTTGGGTTTTTTTGGTTGTCTTTGCACTTTACCGAACTTTGAACAATCAGGGCACACATCCATTATTGAACCTTCGATTTTCACTTTGATAGGTCTGCCCATGATCTTCTTACCGCAGATCTCACATCTCATAGAAAATCTCCCCGGTTATAATATTGGACTAAGATATTTATTATTTTGTCTCCTTCCCATATTGGATCTCCCTTTTTTATGGGGGTAAAAGTTTATATACTTTTTACAGAAATAATTATAATCACATAAAAGGGAAAGTTGTGCAAGGAGGCTTTAATACCCTTTTGGAGAATAATTTTCCATCAATGGGAGTGTGAGGATCCTAGGGAATGTCCATGGAAAGACGCGCCCAGATGGGGTGGAGATATTATCATTCTCAAGCGGGAACCCTCCAATATCATGGGGGAGTCCAATTTGGATTAAAAAATTTGGATAGGAGTGTTCTAGAATCATGGAAAATAATCCACTCTACCTTTTTAAAAAAATTGAAGAACTAAAAAAGGAGATAAGAGCCCTTAAAGAGGAAAATGCCAAGATAAAGAGAAAACTAACATGGAAGATTAAAAAACTCGAAAAGGATAAACTCTTAATTGAAAATGAAAAACTAAGATTAGACAGGGAGGTTAAATCTCTCAGAGGAGAGATAGAAAGGTTTAGAACGCCTCCACTGGTTATAGCCACGGTCACCGAGGTCTTGGACGATCATAGAGTGGCCGTGAAGAGCACTACAGGTCCTCATTTCGTTATAAGCTACTCAAGGTTCATAGACAAGAAACTATTACAACCAGGGGCGAGAGTAGCCCTAAACCAGCAAACATTCAGCATAGTTGATGTGCTACCATCCGAGAAAGACCCAATAGTCACAGGCATGGAAGTTGAAGAAAGACCTGACGTAACATACGATCAGATAGGCGGCCTATCAGAACAAATAAGAGAAGTCAGAGAGACGGTGGAATTACCCTTAAGCAAACCAGAACTATTCGAAAAGATAGGCATAGAACCCCCAAAGGGTGTTTTACTCTACGGCCCTCCAGGCACTGGTAAAACCCTCCTTGCAAAGGCTGTTGCCCATGAAACGCATGCAACATTCATAAAGATAGTAGCATCAGAGTTCGTGCGAAAATACATCGGTGAAGGTGCAAGGATAGTCAGGGGAGTTTTCGAATTAGCCAAGGAAAAATCTCCGAGTATAATATTCATCGACGAAATCGATGCTGTGGCGGCGAAAAGACTTAAAAGTTCAACAAGTGGTGACAGGGAAGTTCAAAGGACACTAATGCAATTACTAGCAGAACTTGACGGCTTCGAATCAAGGGGTGACGTTGGTATAGTCGCGGCAACAAACAGGCCAGACATCCTAGACCCCGCCCTTCTAAGGCCGGGCAGATTCGACAGGTTCATAGAAGTGCCATTACCAAACGAGGAAGGACGCAAGGAAATCCTCAAGATTCACACAGCTAACATGTCACTCGCAGATGATGTTGACATAAACCTCATCGCAAGGATGACAGACGGGGCATCAGGCGCCGACTTGAAGGCAATATGCACAGAAGCTGGTATGTTCGCCATCAGAGAAGAAAGGGAAGAGGTTACAATGAACGACTTCCTAAATGCAGTGGACAAGATAACTGGAATCGAAAAGGAAGAAGATTTCAGAAGAGAAGCTGGGGTAATGTTCGGCTAAAAGAATATCTGTTGGCCTGTGATGAACCCTATGAGCTCTGAAGAGGTGATGAATGATGGGCGATCTGAGGCTAAACATCCCATAATTCTCCTATTGTCACCTTCTTATCCGTTTTCACCAACTTTGGTATTTTCCCTATTATACCAGCATTTTCCCCAACAACCACTAGAACCCCATGGAAATAATTCTTAAAACCTTCAGCTTTCTCCAAGGCGTTCTCCACAGCTTCATAGTCTTTATTACCATCAGCTGCGTTGGCGATTGACGTTGCAAGTGCATCAGCCACACTAGCCCTAGAAGCGAACACTGTCACCGCATCAGCCCGTCCAAAACTTATAGAGTGTCCAATGGTACCAGAGGATGTGCACACCCCACGGGGTTTTCGACTAGCCTTCAACTGGAATCCTATCTCCCCAGAGAGGGGTGAATCACCAGCATATAATCCAATATTAACCTTCCTATCATTTATAAGTGCTATATCCCCACCATTATCAATTATGGTATACTTTGAACCTTTACTTATGAGATGGTGAAGTGATAATTCAGATATGGTCCCTGCAACCGCCGCCATAGGCCCCACTCCACCGATTAAGCCCGCTTTCGACATCATCCTAACTATAGTAGGCCCGTCCTCGGCTGTTAATGGTTCGAGGGATGTGAGAAAATAGGGTCTACGCCTTATATAATCTTCCAATAATAACCTTTCCTTTAATATAAAAGCTGGGAGGCCATGATCCTCTATGTCGGTGGAGAGTTTTATCCTCGTCTCCTTAATCTTTATATTATCTCTCATCAAAATACTATCAATATTCTCTAATTATTTAATGTTTGGGGGTATTGACCATGAAATCTAGTGAAAGGATCATTTATAGTACTCGTCCTCGCCTGTTCCTTTATTCAAGTTCCATAATATTAAACCTTATAGCAGTTGTGATATTATTCTATATTCTACCATTCGCCATGGAGGCCACCGCAAAATTTGAATATTCTATAGGAGCTGCTGTTAGGCTGCCACTTGTACAGATAGTAACATGGATATTCCTAATTATCATATTAGTATTGATCATAAAGTCGATAATAGATTTTATATCCTGGAGGTTTACAAGGTACATTTTAACTGACCAGCGGGTTGTCATAGAAAAGGGTCTCCTACACAAGGAAACTTCATACATATACTATGATAAGATAGTTGATGTGGTATTTTCCCAGAGCCTATTAGAACGTTTAGTATCTGCTGGGGATATCCAAATATTCGGAGGCCATGAACACACACCCATAGTTTTAAAAAACGCCCCTAACCCCCAGAGGATAGATCAACTGATAAACCAGTTAATCTCTGGGGAATATGAAGCCATGTCTAAGGGTTTGAGAGGGAATAAGCCCCCAAGTAGGGGGTCAGCGCTTAAAAAACATTCAAATAAGTTCAAAAGATTAAGGTAACTTGGATGGGTATAGATGTGGGATTATGATGTTCTCGTCATGGGTGCTGGTCCGATCGGATCTACCCTCGCAAGACTCTTGGCAGAAAAAGGCTTCAAAGTTGGATTGGTTGAAAAAAAGAAGATAGTAGGCTTACCACTACAATGTGCAGGTTTAGTATCATGGAAGATAAAAAAGGTTAACATATTACCAGATGAGTTCATAATAAACAGGATAAAGGGTACTATCATACATTCACCATCAGATCATACCCTGAAGATCTCCAAGGATGACGTGGAAGCCTATGTAATTGACAGAGTATCCTATGACCAGCACCTGGCCGAGGAGGCTGTCTCCAATGGAGTTGAACTTTTAACAAACAGTAAAGTGACAAAAGTTGATTATAAACATGGCGAAGTAACAATAAACAGAACAGATACCCTATCAGCCCCCATCCTCGTTGATGCAATGGGCTTCAAACCAGGTCAGAGAGGATTCCATGCAAAACAATACCTTATAGAATACCAAGATACCATAATGGATCCGAAGTTCCTCGACTTGAAAATCAACGCGAATATTAGCCCGGGCTTCCTCTGGAGAATACCCCTATCGAAGACAAAGGCAAGGATAGGTTTCTTTTCAGAGTCTAGAAAACCCTGGGATTTCCTAATCAAGTTCATAAAAGGTTTTTCACCTCACTTCAAGATAATTGAAAAATACCACGGTAACATACCAGCACCAGATCCCAACAGGAGATTATACAAGGGCAGATGCATCTTCATAGGCGATTCAGCAGCCCAGGTAAAACCAACCACCGGCGGGGGCCTCATATTAGGTTTTAGAGCAGCTAGGATAGCGGCCGAGGCCATAGAAGAGGCCATAACTGAGGGAGATCATAGTATACTCAGAGAATATCATGAAAGGTACCATGAAATCCACGACAAGGAAATCAAAAATCAACTCAGACTCCAGAAAACCTTTAAACTCCTAGGTAATGAAGAACTGGACAATGCAATCCTAAAGATGAAAGAAAAAAACCTCAAGGACATCATAATAACATACGGTGACATGGACGATCAAACACCACTAATACAAGAATTCCTAAAAAGAGGCCTTATCACATCACTGATACCATCCCTAATCTGGAAGAAGGTGACAAGAATATGGAAATAGCTATGATACTGTCAGGAGAACACAAAACACTACCCCCAAGTGAAGTCAAGAACCTGCTAAGAGCAGAAAATATAAAATACAAGGTAAAATATCTCAGAGACAAGCTAATGACACTCGAAACCAGAGCAGATAAAATCCCTATCTTCTCTAGGCTAGCCTATACACATGAAATATCCCAGGTCATATCAAAAACAGCGCCCGGGGGACTTGAAGAAACAATAAAATCCATCCCTTGGGAGGAGCTGATAGAGGATGACTTCGCAGTCAGAGTAAAAAAAATAGATAAAACCCCCATAGATTCGCCACTTATAGAAAAAAGGATAGGCACCATCATAAAAAAGGGCCACCCACACTTCCGCGTAAACTTGGAAAACCCCAAGACACTAATCCGTCTGATCATAGAAAATGATAAAATATTTATCACAAAAAGACTCTATAAAACCGACAAGAAACACTTCAACAATGCGAAGCCCCATAAAAGACCATTTTTTTATCCTGGCTCCATGAGTCCAAAACTTGCCAGGTGTATGGTCAACCTTTCAGGTGTCAGAGAAGGGGAAACACTCCTCGACCCTTTCTGCGGGACAGGGGGCATACTCATAGAAGCAGGCTTAATAGGGGCGAAGGTAATAGGAGTCGACATAGACCCTAAGATGATTAAAGGAGCTGAAGAAAACCTCAAATATTATGGTATAAGAGACTATGAGCTTATAAGGGCTGATGCCAGGAGTTTCAAACTTGAAAAACCCGTGAAGGCCATTGTAACCGACCCACCCTATGGGATATCCGCCTCCACCATGGGAGAGGAACAAGAAAAACTCTATAAAGAATTTCTCAAAACAGCAAAATATAACCTACAAGAAGATGGTAGAATATGCATGGCAACACCACATTACCTCCAACTAGAGGATATAACAGATGAATTCACGATAAAAGAAAAACATGCTATAAGGATGCATAAAAGCCTTACTAGGATCATATATACACTAGAAAAAACTGGGGGTTCATCTCATTGCAAGTGAAAATATTAGATACAACACTCAGAGACGGTGAGCAGACACCAGGAGTCTCATTAACACCAGAAGAGAAACTTAGAATAGCATTAAGATTAGACGATCTCGGTGTTGACATCATCGAAGCAGGATCAGCCATAACATCAGAAGGCGAAAGGGAAGCCCTTAAAAGGATCGCGAAAGAGGGACTGGACGCTGAAGTATGTAGTTTTGCACGTCCCATCGAAAGTGATATTAACGCGGCACTAGAATGTGACGTTGACAGCATACACCTAGTAGTCCCAACTTCTGAACTCCATATAAAGGAAAAACTCCGAAAACCCCCAAGTCAAGTAAAAGAGGAGGCACTGGAATCCGTAGAATATGCAAAAGACCATGGATTGATCGTGGAATTCTCAGCTGAAGACGCGACAAGGAGCAACATGCAATTCCTAAAGGGAATATTAAAAGAAAGTATAAGTGCGGGGGCTGAGAGAATCTGTGCATGCGACACCGTAGGAATCCTAACACCAGAAAGAGCCTATGAATTCTATGGCGAACTTTCAAAACTTAAAGCACCATTAAGCGTTCACTGCCACAATGACTTCGGACTCGCAGTTGCAAATTCACTTATGGGCCTAAGGGCAGGTGCAAGTGAAGTACATGCAACCATAAATGGTATAGGTGAAAGAGCAGGTAATGCCGCCCTTGAGGAGATTGTAGTAGCCCTCTACTCTCTATATGATGTTCAGACAAACATTAATACAAAAATGTTATATGAAACTTCTAAGATGGTGGCAAGACTTACAGGAGTATACATCCAACCTAACAAGGCTATTGTCGGCGAAAATGCATTCGCCCACGAATCAGGCATACATGTCGATGGCATCCTTAAAAAAGCCGAGACATATGAGCCCATAACACCCGAACTCGTGGGCCGTGAGAGAAGATTCGTTATTGGTAAACATATCGGGACTAGCGCACTGAAAGAAAAGTTAGAAGAATTCGATTTTAAAGTTGATGAAAAACAATTTCAACAAATATTTGAGAGAGTTAAAAGCCTAGGTGACATGGGTAAATGTGTAACAGACGTGGACCTCCAGGCCATAGCAGAGGACGTGGTAGGCATTGTAGAGGATAAAATGGTGAACCTTGAAGAAGTTACAGTAATATCAGGTAATAAAGTGACCCCAACAGCGTCAGTAAAACTAAGAATAAATGAAAAAGAGATCCTAGAAGCTGGTATAGGTGTGGGACCGGTTGACGCGGCAATAGTAGCCATAAAAAAGAGCTTAGAGGATTTTGCAGATATAAAATTGGAGGAGTACCACGTAGATGCTATAACAGGAGGTACAGACGCCCTCATCGACGTGATAATAAAGCTTAGATACAAAGACAAGATCATAAGCGCAAGAAGCACACAACCAGACATTATAATGGCCAGTGTAGAGGCATTCATAAGTGGAGTTAACCGCCTATTATCAAATGAAAAAATGAGAAAAAAATGGAGATAAAAATCCTAGGATTTAAAGGCCGAATAGAAGATATAAACGAAACCTTAGGTATGCTGGAAGATGATGGTATCGTGCAATTGATGGATGCCAAGGCAGTGGCTGGTAGAGAGCACGTGTTACACGCCACGGCACATGCAATCAAAGCATTCAAGAGGGGAGAGAACATAGCAAATGACATTGGCTTGGAAATATGCCTAAGGACAGCCGCCACAAGGCAAATAAGCAAAGCCCTCAAGATGGTGGGCCTCAAGGAGGGGCCGATGGAGATATGCGCAGTTCTTATAGACTCTGATAGATTAGATACATTATCAAGGATTTTCAAGCGGGACGACACCGTCCTCGAACCAGATACAAGATACCTTAAAAAACTCTATAATTTGACAAAAGATGAAATAGAACTTGTGGGTGTTACAGGGGCACTTATAGAGCGCACAACCCTCCTCATCCTTGAATCGTAGACTCTATCAGTTCTATCAGACCATCAAGGTTATCCTTTGTGAGTGATTCAACCTCTAAATTTTTTATCTCCACTGCCACTGCCTTCTTCTTCAGGCGATCATAGCTGGGACAGAGAGTTAAAATATTCCCACCATCCACTTCTAGGATCTTACGGAGTCTCCGAGAATCCCCTAGGGGATCCTCTGTGGGTATTATTATGTTCACCCCTCTGCTCCTCGGATGATATACCCTTTTTATTCTCCTTTTAAGGTATTCTGTGGCTTCAAGGAGCCTTTTAAGTGTTTGCGGCGCCCTTTTGAGTTCTTCGTTTATTGCTGCTGGCAGATAAGGGTCGATCTTCAAAGTCCTTGAAAGTAGATTGTCTTGGAGTATTCTTTGGTTGGAAGTTGCTATGAAGCCCCCGCCACCAGCATTCACTATCTTAGGGGATCCTGTTGACGCTATTATAACATCATTATAGTTGCTATTACATAGATGGCCAAGGGGGTCACCTATGCTCCCTGAGGCGTCCTCCACGAGAACTATACCATTCTCAGAGCAGATGTCATAGATCTCCTTGACTGGCTGTTCAGCAGTGTAACCGGCGAAACTTGTTAAAAAGAGCGCTGAAGGCCTTCTTTCCCTGATTGTGTTTTTGAGTTCTCTGGGTTCTATAATGCCAAGATTAGTTTTTAATGTTATCGTTTTTTTACCGAGAAACCTGGGGATTTGTCTGAAGCCTCTCCAACCCCCCTGGTCTGGTATGATGAAAGGTGATGGCAGACTGCTCATAACAGCTAATAATGCGGCGTTCCCACTATTCACGAGCTTAACCATTCTATGCCCTGTTAATCCCGATATTCTACTTTCAGCCTCTTCTAGGATCTTCTTTGTTTTGGATGGTTCCATGGCGGCCTTGCAGAGAGCCTTCATAGCGGCCTTTGATGGTCTTCTAAATTTGAGATTCAAGGCTCTCCCACCTTTTCTATGTGAATTCGTCGAGGCTTGTCTGCCTACCAGTCTCTCTGAGGAGGCGGCTCTCCCTAATATACTCATCAAGTCCAAGCTTTAAACATCCACCAATGCACTTTAACACGCCCCCGAGAGTGTTGAATTCCATGGGGGCCTGTTTCATGGCATTTTTCACACTCTCGCGTACATTGAACACTCCAAGTGGAATGTATCCCCTGTATGCCTCCCTTAATACTATTGCACCAGCCTGTTTCTCTTCACGGTCAAGGGCATCAAGCACGGCCATTTTTGAACTGTAATAACAGCCGCCAACCCTTGAGTATCCTCTTTTTGAATCCCCAATTTCATGGTCAGAAAATATAAGCTTTTCTGATCCTATAACACCCAAGAAGACTTCTATCCACTCGTATTGCCATCTCGTAGGCGTTAATATTATAATATACTTGTTTTTAAAACTTTCAAACTCATATACCCTATAGGAGTCGATAATATTATAAGTTTGGATTCTCTTAAGGAGCCTGCCTGCTAGTATGCTGTCGCAGGCTGTTATGGACCAGCGGGTGGGTACGAGCTTGCGCTTCCCTTCAATGCCTAGGACACCCACTGATAGACTCTTCTGTATAGTGGAGAATGGCACTCCCATCCTATAGAGGTCGTATATTGCATCAGATGCTTTAAGGTCGCTATCATAATAGGCCTTTTCAAGATGACGATCCCATTTCACATTGTCTACTTGGAAGTATTCTATTGGGGCACTAGGCCCATGTGGTGGATGTTCATCACCAAAAAAGTGCAGTCCCTTTGGCTTATGTGAGAATAAGACTTCGCTGTCAACAGGGGATTTGGCGAGTGTTATCTCCTGGAGTTTCTCCACTAGTTTGTTATTGAAATCTTTGACATGGACCCTCTGCTTTCCCCTTACAAGGTTGAGACGATATCCTATGATATCCTGGATACTTTTACCTTTAGGTATCCATTCCTCTGGTAAATCCATGAGATGGACATCATCACCCTTGGATGTTACAAGAGGCCCTGCATAGACCTTCGGATAATTATAGCTTCCGATGAAAACTGATGGGGGTGTGGATCCTTCCATTTCCTTCTCAAAATTTGATGATCTCAGTCTAATCTTCTTTGTAAGCCTTTCAAGGTATTTATACTTCGATCTTATCATCAGAAAAACTTTATAGGAATTACCCCCTAATATAGTCATTGTATGGATTCTAAAGAGACTATAATTGGTAGAGTCCAAGGGAAACTTAGACCTGACTTGTCCATTGATGAAATAATAAGAATACTTTCAAGTATACCATACTTTGACTGGGTTGGAATATATCTCCTGGAGGGTGATGAGCTAGTATTAGGCCCATATATGGGTCCGGCCACGCCACATGTTAGGATACCATTAGAACGTGGAGTATGTGGGAGAGTTGCGAGGACTGGTAGAGCATCTATTGTTGATGATGTTTTATCTGATGATGATTATCTTCAGTGTAACGAAAGTGTTAAATCTGAGATAGCCATCCCTATCAAAAGGGATGATAGGATCCTTGGAGTTCTTGATGTTGACAGTAACCGGCCTGCCGCCTTTGACGAACTTGACAAAGACTTGCTCGAAAAGGTTGCGTTAATAATCTCAAGGCTGCTCTAGAACTATTGTTTGAGGATTATTATGTCTGGACGTGAGGTTATGCTTCCAAGTTCTCTTTTGCATTTCCCACAGAATCTTCTGGCGGTTATGCCAACAACCATGTAGGTTCCTGGGAAATTCCGCGCGTATATCATGTCCGCCTTGAGATCTAACCTTCCTAGGATACCCTTTAAGGTTTTTGCTATTTTCTTGTGGAAGACTTCTGCTTCTTCTGTTTCAAGGCCCCTGAGGTCTGC
>LGEU01000031.1 GCA_001507955.1 Methanobacteriaceae archaeon 41_258
ACAGCCCCTATAATGAAGCTTAGAAATATCATTGAAAGTAGGGAGATCCTAGTAGAAGGCAAACTCATAATATACCTTGAAAGGCCCATGATATTCTTCGTACTCGACAATTTGATTCTCCACTCCTTTAGTTATCTAACATTAGAGTATCTCATTTATAAATAAAAGTATTTACCATAAGATCATCCCAATAAAATGTTATGTTCCCATCACTTAGATTGGGGGGCTGATAAGAATGGAAGTGAAACTTAAAACACCATTGTCTGATGATGACATTAAAGGGCTTAGAATAGGTGATATCGTTTATATTTCAGGGACTATATTCACGGCCCGCGACCGTGCGCACAAAAAAATGGTGAAAGAAGGGGCGCCCTACAACCTAGAGGGGACTGTGATATTCCATGCAGGGCCCATAATAAGGCAAAGGGGGCCGCTTAAAGGGGATGCCATAGAGGATCCTCCAGTGGATCTTATAGTTGTAGGGCCCACAACAAGCACTAGGATGAACCCATATCAGTCCAAACTCATAAAATTGGGAGTGAAGGCTATAATAGGCAAGGGTGGTATGGATAGGAACGTTCAGGATGCTCTGACCAGAGAATGTGCAGTTTACCTCGCGGCGGTTGGTGGATGCGCAGCACTCTACGCAGAGAATGTTAAGAAGGTTAAGAGGGTTTACTGGCCGAATCTTGGCATCCCAGAGGCTGTATGGGAGTTCGAAGTCCAAGACTTCGGGCCTTTGATCGTTGCCATGGACTCCAAGGGTGAAAACTTGTATGAGAGAATTAAACATTAGCTTGGAGGGGATGATAGACACTCACATCCACCCAGGACCAGATATTGTACCCAGGTTATTGGATGATATCGAAGCTGCAAGACAAGCCCAACTTGAAGGAATGGAAGCTATAGTAATAAAAAATCATGTGGAACCAACCACCTCAAGGGCTAGAATAGCATCCAAAGTCACGGGCTTGAAGGTCATGGGTGGTGTGACACTTAATGAAACCATCGGGGGCTTAAATCCTAGTGCAGTGGAGGTCTCAGCAAAAATTGGGGGCAGATTCGTGTGGATGCCGACGATTTCAAGGGAAAAAACAGATCTTTCAAATATAGGGGAAGTCCTAGATATTATAGCAGAACATGACCTAGTACTTGCAACAGGACACCTTAAACCATATGAGATCCTAGAAGTTATAGATTTGGCAAGATCTGCTGGGATACGGAGGATACTGGTCAACCATCCACTGACTAGGATAGTAGGTGCAAGTCTAGAAGAACAAAAGGAAATGTCAAGGCATAGCTTCCTTGAACATTGCATTGTAGCATGTTTCCATGAACAATTACCCCCAACTAGGATTATAGAAGCCATAGAATATGTTGGATATAAGAGGTGTATAATTGCCACAGACCTTGGCCAGGAACATAACCCATCCCCTATAGATGGGCTTAAATGGTTTATAAGGTTTCTCATTCAAAGTGGATTAAAAGAAAAGCACGTCACTTGGATGTGTTCATCAGCCCCCAGAAAACTAATATTCGAAAGGCATAAAAGATCGCAAAAACATACTATTTTTTTATAGTACTCTGTCAACCAATCATAGTAACTTCCACCTGATATGTGGGAGATAATTGTTAGTATTACATAGGAGGTAAAATATTGGAGGATGAAAATGCGCCGTTTTGAAAAACTGACATCGATTAGGGATTATATACCTATAAAGAAAAAGGAGTCTGAGGATAAGAATATTGGGTTGCTGGTTGATGGTCCTAACATGCTCAGGAAGGAGTTCAGCTTAGACCTCGACCTTGTGAAGAAGATATTATCAGAGTATGGTAATATGAGGGTTGGTAAAGTCCTCTTAAACCAATATGCCTCTGATAAACTTATAGAAGCCATAGTAAACCAGGGCTTCACTCCGATCGTTGTAGCGGGGGATACTGATGTTTACATGGCCGTGGAGGCCATGGAACTTATTTATAATCCTAATATTGACATAATAGCCTTGATGACTCGTGATGCCGATTTTCTCCCCATAATCAATAAAGCAAAAGAAAATGGTAAACACACTATTGTTATTGGAGCAGAGCCTGGTTTCAGCGCCGCCCTAAAAAATGCCGCGGATGATGCAATAGTATTAAAATCCGAAGAAAAAAGGCTGAAAAAATAGCATGGGGGGGGCCTCTGATTGAACATGCTCATCAAAGGGCCTGAAGATGAAATACTTAAAAAAGAACAGGCCTTCAAGATAATCAGATCAACCATAGATAAGAAGGGTAGAGAGGCGCTTTATGACCTCACAGGCCTTGCAGGCGGATTCCCCATAAAGGAAGAGGACAAAGGGCTCCTTGAAACATACATAGGGCCGGCCGTCTACGAAGAAAAATTCAAAGGACTGGCATTGGAACATCTGGGGGGAGAAGAAGCCATAGCATTCAACCGTACAACATCAGGGATACTCGCCACAATAATAGCCCTAACAAAACCAGGAGACAAAATCGTACACTACCTCCCAGAATCCCCATCACACCCATCAATACCAAAAAGTGCCAAGCTCAGAGGCGCAAAATACCTAGAATTTGATAACATTAAAGAATTTCACATACCCCCAGGGACAACACTTATCTTCATAACAGGAGCCACCATGGACCACAAGATAATAAGAATAGGAGAATTTAAGGGGATAATCAGCTTATCAAAGAAAGCAGGGATCCCTGTAGTGGTTGATGACGCGTCAGGAGCCCGTTTAAGGACAATAATATACAAACAACCCAAGGCAATAGAACTAGGAGCAGATCTAGCGATTACAAGCACGGACAAACTCATGAACGGACCCCGTGGCGGAATACTAGCAGGAAAAGCCGGGTTAGTCAACAAAATAAAGAGTATAGCATACCAGTTCGGCCTTGAAGCACAACCACCACTCATAGCAGCGATGGTAAGGGCACTAGAAGAATTCGAACCTTCAAAGATCATCAAAGCAATCAAAATAAGAGACGAAGTACACATAAAACTTAAAAGAGCATTCAAGGGCTTCCAGAAGACCCCAACAGGTGTTATGATCCGCCCAGAGGAGATAAAAAAGGAAATAGAAAGGCGCCATATCAGGACAAGACTATCCCCACAAGACATATCATACCTCTGGGCCATGCTACTACTCCAAGAACATGGAATAATAACAATACCAGCTGCTGGAATGCCAGGAGCATCCCCAACACTCAGATTGGACCTCTCAGCGCCAGACGCCCAAAGACTAAAACCAGACCAGATAACAAAAGTCATAGAAGAAACATTCCAGAAACTATTAAAAACCATAAAAGAACCCGCAAAGGCAAAAACCATACTAGGAGGCTAAACCTTTTGCTCGAAATCGACGGATCATTCGGTGAAGGAGGGGGTGCCCTCGTAAGAATATCCACAGCACTCGCAGCCCTAACATCAACACCCATAAGAATATACAACATAAGGGCCAACAGGCCCAAAAAAGGCCTATCATACCAACACCTAACAGCAATCAAAGCACTAGCCAAACTGACAAGAGCAAGGATAGAAGGGGCCAAGCTAGGATCCATGGAAATCAGATTCATCCCACAAAGGATAGAGGGGGGAAACTTCTACTTCGATGTTAAAACCGCAGGGAGCATAGGACTAGTACTCCAAGCCCTCATGATACCTGCAGCATTCGCAGAAGACAAGACAAAATTCAAGATACGGGGAGGAACCGATGTCAAATGGTCACCACCAATAGACTACCTTGAAAATGTGACATTACCACTACTAGAGAAGATGGGCTACAAAGGAAGGATAAAACTACTAAAGAGAGGATACTACCCAAAGGGTGGGGGTATCATAGAAGCAAGAATACAACCCATAAAAAAACTAAAACCAATAAAATTGACAAAAGCCAGGATAAGCTCCATAAAGGGGATATCACACGCCAGCAAACTCCCATTACACGTTGCCGAGAGGCAAGCACGGGCGGCCCGAGAAAAACTAAAGGAAAGGGGACTAGAAGCAGATATAAGGATAGAACATTCCACTAATACGCTCTCACCAGGTTCGGGTATAATACTCTGGGCCGAGGGCAACACCAGAATAGGGACCAGTTCACTCGGTGAAAAGGGCAAACCTGCAGAAGTTGTTGGAAAAGAAGCTGCTGAAGAACTAATAAGATCCTTAGAATTGGGGGCGCCCCTAGATAAATACATGGGGGATCAAATCATACCATACATGTCAATTGCAGGAAACTCCATAATAAAAACTGTTGAATTCTCAATGCATGCCTACACCAACATACACATCACAGAGAAGATCACAGGCAAAAAATTCAAAGTAAAAGGAGAGCTTGGAAAACCAGCTACAATAGAATGTCCATAGTCTACCTTCCCAAATGTATACACTCTCCTGAAACTATCTTCCTCAATTTTCCATTATCCAATTCTAAGATAAGAGCGCCCTCACTGTTCACACCAACAGCTTCACCCCTTACAATCTCCCCCAGCTGCTTCCTAATCTCAACATAGCTTCCAATAGTCTTTGAAAATCTTCTCCACTCATTCAATATCTCAGGGAAGCCCCCATTCTTGAAGTCATCATACACCTTCTCGAATTCGACTAAAAGCTTCCTGATAAGATCAACAGAATCAACATCCACGCCAAGCTCCTTTTTAAGGGATGTGGCCCCTTCACGGAACTCCTCGGGGAACAAGTCCACGTCAACGTTCGTATCTATCCCTATACCCACAACAATATATTCTATGGTGTTAAAACGGGCATGGGCCTCTGTCAATATACCGCAGACTTTCTTGTCCCCGATAAGTATATCATTGGGCCATTTTATCCCAACATCTAAGCCAAACTCCCCCCTAAGGGTTTTAGCAACCGCAACACCAGTTACAAGAGTTAGATGGGGAGCTTCCGCTGGGGGTATCTCTGGTCTTAATATTATTGACATCCATATACCGCCACGGGGCGATATCCACTTTTTTCCTCGCCTACCCCGACCCCTTGTCTGGGTCTTTGCTATGACAACCACACCCTCCTTGGCATCATCCTCTGCAAGCTCCTTAGCTATAATATTAGTGGAGTCAACCTCATCAAAACAATAGATTTCCCTACCAATATAGCGTGTCCCAAGGCCATCTTTTATCTTAGATGGTGACAGATCACCTGCCGACCCCTTTAACCTGTAACTTTTCCCTGATTTTTCGAACCTATAACCTTTATCCTCAAGAATTTCAAGTACTTCCAGAACTTTATCAGGTTTAAATCCTAATTTTGATGCCATCTCATCTACGGACACGAACCTTTCCCTGTTCTCATACAAGAATTCAAGGATCTTATAATTCATCTATAACACCTTTTTATTGGATGCTATATAATTTCCTATCGCCGCTGAGATCGCGGCAACCTTCTTTGATGGTAGGAATGTTGATTGTAACCTGGTTACCATATCTCTATCCTCGATGACTATCCTCTTCATCTCCTCCTCTATCTGCTTCCTATGATAATCTACAAAGTGTGTGTGGAGTTCACCCCTATTGAAGGCCTCGTTCCTCATTATGGCCTTATGGAATGGTATGGTAGTCTTAACGCCCAATATTATATACTCTGCAAGGGCTCTTTTCATCCTTTCAATGGCCTCTGCACGGTCACGACCCCATACTATAAGCTTTGATATCATAGAATCATAATAGCTTGGTATCTCATAATTCATATAAACGCCACTGTCAACTCTAACTCCTATGCCCCCAGGCGATCTGTAACCCGTTATCCTGCCTGGTGTCGGTTTGAAATCTGATAAGGGATCCTCCGCGTTTATACGACATTCGATGGCATGACCCCTTATTTTTATTTCATCCTGTGAACAGCATAATTCCTCGCCAGCGGCGATCCTTATCTGTTCCTTCACTATGTCCACACCTGTTATAACCTCTGTTATGGGATGTTCCACTTGCACTCTTGTGTTCATCTCAAGGAAATAGAAATCCCCATTAGAATATAGGAATTCAACAGTACCGGCATTGGTGTAACCAATATGCTTAGCGGCTCTGACAGCCGCAGCACCCATCTTCTCTCTGAGTTCAGGTGTCATTATAGGTGAGGGGGCCTCCTCTATCAATTTCTGGTGTCTGCGTTGTATTGAACATTCCCTCTCATTAAGGTGTATTATGTTCCCATGTTCGTCTGCCAGCACTTGGAATTCAATGTGCCTTGGCTTTTCAAGATATTTCTCTATATAAACTGTGGGGTCCCCGAAGGCGGATGATGCTACTGATTGTGTGGATTCTATGGCCCTTACAAGCTCGTCTTCTTCATAGACAGTTCTCATACCTATACCACCGCCCCCGGCGGATGCTTTTACTATGACTGGGTAGCCTATCTCCTCGGCAATTTTAATGGCCTTTTCAGCATCTTTCACGCCTTCAACCGTACCAGGGACCACTGGAACCCTGGCCTTTTTCATGAGTTTCCTCGCCCTTATCTTGTCACCCATGGCCTCGATAACTGAACTTTTAGGGCCTATGAGTTTTATTCCATGCTTTTCGCATTCCATGCCAAGTTTCGGGTTTTCAGCTAAGAAACCGTAACCTGGGTGTATGGCCTCTGCACCAGATTTTTCGGCTATATCTATTATTTTATCCACTCTTAGGTAGCTTTCGGATGGTGTTGAACCGCCAAGGGGGTGTGATTCATCAGCATAACGTGCGAATAATGAATTCTTATCAGCGTCTGAGTATATGGCGACACTTTTGATATTCAATTCTCTGCATGCTCTCATAACTCTTATGGCTATTTCACCACGGTTCGCAATGAGAATCTTGTTGAACATGGACGAACACTCTCCCTTTTAAGACCTATCATGATAATTTTCGTGAAGATATTATTTAATAGTTTCCCCCCCATAGAATAAGATTAGAGTAAAATTTTCCCCAGGATCTGATATGAAGCATAGGATATTAAAGAAAAGGCATCTTGAGATTTTACTTGAAAGGATACCAGATTATGTTAGTCCTAAGGCGGGTTTGGAGCAGTATAAAACCCCCCCGGCTATTGCTGCTGACATTCTTTGGCTTGCATATAATCTTGGTGATATTCATGACAAAAATGTCATGGACCTGGCCTGTGGTACTGGTATATTTGCTATTGGAGCCGCCATCTTAGGAGCCGGGAAGGTCTTCGCCGTGGACATTGACAGGGAAGCTTTGGAAGTTGCCAAGGGCGCTTCTGAAGGATTGGATGTTGCTGATAGGATACAATTCATAGAAGCCGATATAAAGGATAGTATCCCAGAACTTTCAAGGTTGGAGATTGATACGCTGATCCAAAATCCACCATTCGGATCCCAGAGGATGGTTAAGCGTGGTGCTGATAGGATCTTTATTAGAGGATCCCTTAAAATTTCCCCTGTTGTTTATTCATTTCATATGATGGGATCAGAAGAGTTTGTCAAAGGATACTTCGAAAGGATGGGTGGGAAAATAACACACAAATTATACTATAGGTTTCCCATCCCAAGGGTATATGATTTCCACAAAAAGGAATTTAAACTTGTGGATATCATAGTCTTAAGGGTTATCAGAACCTAAAGTATGGAATACCCCACTACGCATTCCACTGGCTAGCCTTTAGTTCACAGTCCCTCCTCGACATTTTGGGAATCCTCCCATTACCCGCAGCATCCTAGTGTGACCCCCCCACAGCTGCTTATGCAAGGGGGCTTCCAACATTGAACCCCCCCACAAAATCTGGGAAATATATTTCACGCTTTGAGCTCATACCCCTCCAAGCGGGGTCTTCAAGGCCCCCCTTACTACATAATAAGTGTGGGGGCTGCAAAGTATGGTATTTAACTTGAATACCCACCCTTTGAGGGCCTATTGCAAAATGGTGGAGAGGATTAAAAAAATACCTTTGATCTATAGGGACAGTTCCCTATTAATAGTTATGAAAATATTTATAAAAGATGAAGATAGAGATTAATAGATGTATAAAACATGTTTATCTATATTCCTCCCGGACACTTTAACAGAGGAGACAAGGGATCCTAAAATAAAAACATATAAGGTTGGTATAATTGGCCGTGCAGCGGCCATATTCAGAGTCGATGAGATCATAATCTACAGGGATGAAGGTGAGGGAGAGGCAAAGTTTATTAGGGATATACTAACTTATATGGATACACCCCAATACCTTCGAAGGAAGGTTTTCCCTTTATCGCCTAACCTGAAGCATGTGGGTGTGCTCCCCCCACTTCGCACCCCACACCACCCAACAGGCAAACCATACGTTGGCGAATACAGACAAGGACTAACCCTCAAGAGAACTAGAAGGGGGACCCTAGTTGATATAGGAGCGAACAGACCAGCCTTATGCAAAGAAAAGCTTACAGTGAACAAGATACTAACCTTCAAAATAATAAAATATGGTAAGAATATAATAGTGGAACCAGAGGAACCAGAAAATGTGTACTGGGGATACAAGGTAAAGGATACGGGTAAAAGCCTCGAGGAAACCCTAAAATCCTCGGGGAAGGATGTTGTCATAGCAACATCCAAGTATGGCGCGCCCCTTACTTCTATTCTAGATGAAGTAAAATCCAGACTAGAAAAAGCCCATGACGTGGCTATTTTATTCGGAGGTCCTTACAAGGGGTTACCAGAGATCGAAGCTGACTTCACCTTGAATACAATACCATGCCAGGGGACCGAAACTGTAAGGACCGAGGAAGCTGTACTAGCAACTTTATCAATATTTAACATAATAATGGAAGAGGAGGTATAATCTAATGGCTAGACATCATCAACCAAAAAAAGGATCACTAGCATACAGTCCAAGGAAACGGGCTGCGAAGGAAACACCCAGGATAAAATCCTGGCCAAAAATCCAAGAGTTGAAACCACTAGCCTTCGCCGGTTACAAGGCCGGGATGACCCACATTACAATGGTGGATAATAGGAAAAATTCACCCACAGAGGGTATGGAGATCACAACACCCGTCACAGTAATAGAAACTCCACCCATCACTGTAATGGGCGTTAGAGCCTATGAAAGAACCAGCAGAGGACTCCGGACATTAACAGATGTCCTAGCCGATAACTTGAAAGAGGATCTTGGAAGAAGAATATCCACACCAGGAGACAATTACAACAAGGAAGCAGCCATCCAAAAATTAAAAGATAACCTGGATTACATCCAAGAGATAAGAATACTAGTACATACTAACCCCAGACTAGCAGCGCTGCCAAAGAAGAAACCAGAAGTCTTTGAATGTGCCATAGGCGGTGAAAGCATCGAAGAAAAATTAGAATATGCATTGGAGTTGCTTGGAGAGGACGTCAGAGTAAGTGACGTGTTCTCAGAAGGGGAATACATTGATTCGATAGCAGTAACCAAAGGCAAAGGATTCCAGGGGCCAGTCAAAAGATGGGGTATCCGGATACAATATGGTAAGGCAGCGAGAAGCAGCAAAGGGAGGCACATAGGATCCCTAGGCCCATGGACACCATCAAGGACGATGTGGACAGTCCCACAAGCAGGACAAATGGGCTACCATAGGAGAACAGAATACAACAAGGAAATACTCAGAATAGGAGAAGCCTCAGAAGCCGACAAAATAAACCCGAAGGGTGGATTCATAAGATACGGGCTCATCCGCAATGATCACATCCTCCTAAAAGGTTCGGTACCAGGCCCAGCCAAGAGGCTGATAATCATGAGAAAGGCCATAAGAGCACCTGAAAAGGGTGTTGAAGCACCCCAGGTAACATATATAAGCACAGCATCAAAACAGGGCACATAGGGCGTGGTTCGCATGAAGATTAAAGTTTACTCACTAGACGGAGAACCAGTAGACGAGATAAAACTACCTAAGATATTCAACGAAGAATACAGACCAGACCTCATAAAAAGGGCGGTCATATCAGCACAAACAGCAAGAATACAACCATGGGGTTCAGATCCCATGGCTGGCAAAAGAACCTCAGCAGAATCATACGGCGCCGGCCGGGGAATCGCAATGGTACCCAGAATAAAAGGCAGCCAAAGAGCAGCATTCGCACCCCAAACCGTGGGGGGAAGAAAAGCACACCCACCAAAACCATACAAAAACTATCATGAGAGGATAAACACCAAGGAAAGGCGCCTAGCCATCAGATCAGCCATAGCAGCAACAGCCAACAAAGAACTAGTCAAGGAAAGGGGACATATCACAGACAAAATCCCACAAATCCCACTGGTAGTGGATGATGAACTCTCCAAGATCAAAAAAACAAAAGAGACCAGGAAAGTATTCAAAAAACTAGGAATAATAGATGACATAATAAGGGCGAAAGAAGGTAAAAAAATAAGGGCTGGGAAAGGTAAAATGAGGGGGAGAAAATACAGAACACCCAAAGGACCCCTCATAGTAGTCCACGAGGATAAAGGCATAAGACTAGGTGCGAGGAACCACCCAGGCATAGACATAATAAGAGCAGAAAACCTGAACGCGGAACTACTAGCGCCAGGCACACACCCTGGCAGACTAACAGTCTACACAAGATCCGCAATAGAAAAACTTGACAAACTCTTTGGGGTGTAAGCACAATGGACCCATACAAGATCATAATAAAACCCCATGTAACAGAAAAAACTATGAACCTAATAGACCAAAATAATGAATTAACCTTCATAGTCAACCAAACAAGTAACAGGTCTGAGATAAAAACAGCCTTCGAAGAACTCTTCGCCGTGAAAGTTGAAAGAGTTAACACTCAAATCACGCACAAAGGAGAAAAACTAGCATATATAAAATTAGCCAAGGAACACAACGCAGAAGACATAGCAGTTAAACTAGGAGTATTCTAAGATGAGGGGATAACAATGGGTAAAAGATTAAGATCACAGAGACTTGGGAGGGGAACACCAACATATAGGAGCGCCTCCCACAGATTCAAAGCAAAAATAAAATACAAATCCCAAGAAGCCATGAAAGGTAAGATAGTTGATATAATCCACGACCCTGGGAGAACAGCCCCTATAGCCAGGATAAAATATGACAACGGCAACGAAGATTACATACTAGCACCAGAGAACATCAGAATCGGGGAAGAAGTATACCATGGAAGCCCAGCACCCATAAAACCAGGCACCATCATAGAATTGGGGGAAATCCCAGAGGGGACGCCAATCTACAACATAGAAAACCGTCCAGGAGATGGTGGGAAACTCGTCAGATCATCAGGAACCCATGCTTCATTAATCACACACGACATCGACAAGGTAGTTATAGAATTGCCATCAGGAGAATTGAAAGCCCTAAACCCAAAATGCAGGGCCACAATTGGTGTGGTGGCTGGTGGAGGGCGTAGAGAGAAACCATTCTTAAAAGCGGGTAAAAAATATCATGCCCTCAAGGCTAAGGGTAAAAAATCCGTTGTTGTAAGAGGTGTTGCAATGAACGCCGTCGACCACCCACATGGTGGAGGTAACAGACAACATCCAGGCAAACCCACAACAGTATCAAAACACGCCCCACCAGGAAGGAAAGTTGGTTCAATCGCAGCTAAAAGAACCGGGAAAAGAAAATAAAAAATATTGGGAGGTGAGTTATTGGCGCGTAGAGAATTCAGTTACAGAGGCTACCAATTAAACGAATTACAAAAAATGCCCCTAGATGATGTGATAAAATTATTCCCATCCAGACAAAGAAGATCCCTAAGAAGAGGATTCCTACCAAGACAAAAAAAATTATTGGAAAAGGTAAGGAAGGTTAAAAAAGAGATGGAAAAAACTGGAAGGCAACCCATTATAAGAACCCACTGCAGGGACATGATAATACTCCCAGAGATGGTGGGTTTAACCTTCGGAGTATACAATGGGAAAGACTTCGTAGAAGTGAAAATCCAACCAGAGATGATCGGACACTACCTTGGAGAATTCGCACCAACAAGGAAAAAAGTTGAACACGGAGACCCAGGAATGGGCGCGACCAGATCATCCATGTTCGTTCCTCTGAAATAAAATGGGAGACAATAAAATGGCCAGGATCAAATACGCTTATAAAGGAGAAGATGAAGCCAAAATAGCAAGGGCGGCAGGATTCAGACTCCAAATCTCCCCAAAGCATGCAGTTGAAATCTGCAGAGAACTTAAAGGCATGAAATTAGAAGAAGCCAAAGACTACCTCAAAGAAGTCATCCAAATGAAAAGACCAGTACCATTCAAAAGATACAATAAGAAAGTAGGACATCGCAGGGGACTTAGAGGATGGGACAGTGGCAGATACCCAGTCAAAGCAGCCGAACACATACTAAAAGTTTTGGAGAATGCTGAGGCCAACGCAGAATACAAGGGACTAGACACAGAAAACTTGAAGATAATCCACATATCAAGTCACAGGGGACAACCGATCAGGGGATGGATCCCCAGGGCATTCGGGAGAGCCACACCATTCAACAGGCCAACCACACATATCCAAGTAGTACTGGGGGAGGCTTAGTCCAATGATAGAAAAAGACTTCGTCACAGAAGGCCTTAGAAGGACAAAGATTGATGAATACTTGGAAAAGGAGCTTGAAAGGGCGGGTTATGGTGGCATGGACATCCAAGTAACACCACTAGGTACCATGGTAGTGGTCTATGCAGAAAGACCGGGCATGGTAATCGGACGGGGAGGTAAAACAGTCCGAGCCATAACCCAGAGACTCAAAAACAAGTTCAAACTAGAAAATCCCCAGGTAGAAGTTAAAGAAGTTGAAGTACCCGAGTTAAACCCTAAGATAATGGCCCATAAGATAGCTGCCATGCTCCAGCGGGGCATGCATTTCAGGAGAGTGGCTTACACGGCCATGAGGAGGATAATGGCCGCTGGCGCCCAGGGGGTCGAGATCACAATCTCAGGGAAGATAAGGGGTGCCAGGGCAGCTATGGCCAAATTCACAGACGGCTATATTAAAAAGTGTGGCGAACCAGCCATAAAGTTCGTCAAGGAAGGATTCGCCACAGTACAATTAAAACCAGGAGTACTTGGAGTTTATGTGCGTATAATGCCCCCAGATGCTAAATTACCCGATGACGTGGAGGTCAAAACCCCAAAAATTGAGGAAAGAACCACAGAAGAAGAACTAGAGGAACTAGAAGAAGTTGAGGAGGAATCAGAGGAAGAACTAGAGGAACTAGAAGAAATTGAGGAAGAAATTAAAGAAGAGTGATTAAAAATGGCCATCCTAAGAAGTGATGAGATAAGAGAAATGGACGCTGAGGAACTTTATAAAAAATTAGATGAACTGAAGGCAGAATATTCAAAGTACTTATCCAAGAGCGCGGCAACAGGGGCCCCTGAAAGCCCTGGTAAAATGCGCGAACTTAGAAAGACGATAGCAAGAGTTCTCACAATCATGAA
>LGEU01000032.1 GCA_001507955.1 Methanobacteriaceae archaeon 41_258
AAGCAGATGAAAGCAGAGAGAATGAAAAGAGCAGCCATACTAGAAGCAGAAGGATACAAACAATCAGAGATCAAAAAAGCTGAAGGAGACAAACAAGCAGCCATACTAGAGGCAGAGGGTAAAGCAGAAGCCATAAAAAAGGTTGCGGATGCGGATAAATACAAGGAAGTGGCCTTGGCAGAAGGACAAGCAAAGGCAATACTCACAATATTCAAAGCCATGCACGACGGAAACCCAACCAATGACATAATAGCACTAAAGTACCTAGAAGCCCTCGAGAAGGTTGCGGATGGCCAAGCAACAAAAATACTCCTACCATTAGAAACAGCCGGGATCCTAGGCTCAATAGCCGGTATATCAGAATTGTTCAAAGAGAAAACATCCACCCCAGAGGAAAAAGAATAAATAATACAAAAAACAATACCCTATTAATTGAGGTGCTGAAAAAAATGAAAGAAGATGTATTCTATGGTAAAGGGGTAATCTATGCTAAGAAGGATTACCCAGAAATCTACAAGGCCCTAGTTGAATTAAACGATGCAGTATACACAGGAAAAGTACTAGATTACAAGACACAGAAATTAATAGCCCTTGGCATAACCGCCGCGAAATCAGATGACAGAGCAGTGAAAAAACAAATAGAAAGTGCTATAAAAGAATTTGGCGTTACAAAGGATGAAATAGTAGATGTGCTGAGGGTGGTGCTTTTAACATCAGGAAACCCACCATTCACAAAGGCCATGAAAATACTCTACGAAGTCCTCGAAGAATAAAACCCGGCCTAAGCGATAAGTATTTATAAGAGCAGTTTATAAACCATCCTATTACTTTTTATTCTAGAAAAAGTAGCGAATGGTATCAATAGTTTTTAGAGTACCCCCATCGCTTTCACCATTTTTGAATGTGGCCCCCCAGTGGCTGAACAAAAAAAAAAGATGTAAGGGTGAAGGTCAATGTACAAGTATATTAGGAAAGCATGGAAAACTCCGAAGGAATCATATGTAAGAGAGCTCATGTGGGAGAGAGTCCCTATATGGAGGAGACAGAAGGCGATTCAAAGGATAGAAAAGCCAACCAGACTCGACCGTGCAAGATCCCTCGGTTACAAGGCAAAGAAGGGATTTGTACTCGTTAGGGCGCGGGTGAGACGCGGGAGCATGAGAAAAAGCCGGTTCAGAGCCGGTAGAAGACCCAAAAGGATGGGTGTTAGGAAGATAACAACAAAAAAGAGCCTTAAAAGGATAGCTGAAGAAAGAGCAGCCCGCAAATACCCCAACCTAGAAGTTCTCAACTCATACTGGGTATGGGAAGACGGAAAATACAAATACTACGAGGTAATATTAGTCGACCCCCACCACCCCAACATAAAAAACGACCCCAGGATAAACTGGATCCGAGATCAAAGGGGAAGAGTGTTCAGAGGCCTTACAAGCGAAGGTAAAAAGAACCGAGGCCTCAGAAATAAGGGAAAAGGTGCTGAAAAGGTAAGATGATACATAACATATCCTATAGGGCAATGGTTCATGGGACCGAAGACGAAGAAAAAGTCATCAAAGCATTAAAGAACATACTGCCCACAGCATCCCCAGAAAGAGAAGAACTCGAAGGACACCATGGAAACCCACTAACTCTCCTCAAGGGGAAAATCGCAGACAAAAAAACAATAAAAGATTTCACAGAGAGAATAACCCCCATACTAGGAGATTTGGACATTGAAAGGCGCGTTGACGAAGCTGGCAACCTATTCTTGAGATTAGACAAACAAAGAGCATACAATGGAGAATGGAAACTAGTGGAACATGGAGATTCAATCCATTTAAAACTTAAAATAGAAGCTTATCCAGCCCGTCGAGAAGTAGCCATAAAAAACATTAAGAAACTCATATGAAATTCTATGACCTGCACATCCAAGGTAAAAACTTCCAAGAAGACCGCGAAATACTTAAAGAAGCCCGAAGACTAGGTTATAGTGGAGCTGCCATCACGTACCCTGACAAGTCCTACAAAGAGGCGAAAAAGGCGTTAAAAAGATTAGAAGAGGAGTTTCAAGATTTTGAGGTTATAAAAGGTGTTAGTATAATTTCAGAAACACCAAGGAAATTAAGAAGGAAAGTGGACAAGTTCAGAAAAACAGCTGACATCATCATAGTAAAAGGGGGAGACCCGAAGATCAACAGAGCAACCTGCGAGGACATCAGAGTCGACATCCTCACAAGACCCTACCAAAACAGGAGAGACCCTGGGATAAACCACGTACATGCAAAAGCCGCGGCAGAAAACAATGTAGCTATCGAATTAAACACCAATGATATTATAAGATCATACTTGAAAGTGCGCACTAGACTATTCGAATATTACAGGGATATAATTAAACTTCACAGAAAATTCCACTTCCCAATTGTGATAACCAGCAACGCCACATCAACATATGATCTCAGAACGCCAAGGGACATAATAGCATTATTTAAATGTATTAACATGCAAGAAGACGAGATAATAGACGCCCTGTCAACAATTCCAAGATCGATCATAGAATTCAACAAACAAAGAGATTCCATGATAATACTCGGAGCAAAAATAGTCAATAAGGGGATCCAATGAAGTTAAAGATGCTTCCCCCAAGTTTAAGGGAACCCCAAAGATACCTTGCAGTCGAGATCATAAGCGAGGAACCACTAGAAAAAAATGATATAGTCTCAATAATATGGAGTGCATGTCTCAGATTATATGGAGAATGTGAAACAAGCAAGTTCAAACCCTGGCTTATAAGAGTATGGGAACCTATAAAATATGGTGAAAATTATAAACAGAAGTGTATAATACGATGTAAGCGTGGAGAAGAGGAGAAAGTGAGAGCTGCACTAACCTCCACATCCCAATATGATAATAGGAGGATTGCTATCCACACCATCGGAATCTCGGGGACAATACGCTCAGCAACACAAAAGTTTATTAAAGCTAAATAAGAAAAAATGATACAAAAAAATTCACTTTTATCCTGATAATAAAAAATAGATGAGAGGTTATATAAATGCAACCACTTCAAAGCGCAGGATATGATCGGGCCATAACAGTTTTCAGCCCCGATGGTAGGCTATTCCAGGTGGAATATGCCCGGGAGGCTGTTAAAAGAGGCACGACATCACTAGGTGTTAAATCAAAGGATGGTGTAGTGTTAGCGGTTGATAAAAGACCCACAAGTAAACTCGTAGAACCGAAATCAATAGAGAAAATATTCCAAATCGACGAGCACATAGGCGCGGCCACCTCAGGTTTAGTAGCTGATGCGAGGGCCATAATAGAAAAGGCTAGACTGGAGGCTCAAATAAATAGGATAACATATAATGAGCCCATAAGAGTGGAGAGCCTAGCTAAGAAGATATGCGACATGAAACAACTCTACACACAACACGGTGGTGTAAGACCCTTTGGAACAGCACTAATCATAGGAGGAGTTGATGGAAAAGGATGCAGACTCTTCGAAACAGACCCAAGCGGAGCCTTAATAGAATACAAGGCGACAGCAATAGGCGCCGGAAGACCCATAGCGATGGAAGAATTCGAGAAGAAATACCACGATGACTTAACATTAGAGGAGGCCATCAACTTAGCATTGGATGCGATATACGAAGCCACAGAGGGCAAAACCACCCCTGAGAGTGTTGAAATCGCAATAATCGATGCAAAGGATAAAAAGTATAGGAAATTGCCAGATGATGAGATAAGAGACCATGTTGAAGAACTTCTAATAAGGAAGGAAAAGGAGGAAGAGGAGTAAATTAGGATGGTAAGCCTCGAGGATGCTGTTATAGCCCGGTTGGAGTCCCATGGGGAGAGATTCGAAATATTGGTAGACCCTGACCTAGCCGCCGAATTCAGAAAGGACGAAACCAAAGCAGATATAGAGGATATACTAGCAGTCCAGGAAGTGTTCAAAGACGCCAGGAAGGGTGATAAAGCATCCGAGGAAACCATGCGAAAATTATTCCAAACTGACGATCCACTCGAAGTCGCCAAGATAATACTCAAAAAGGGGAGCATACAACTCACAGCCGAGCAGCGAAGACAAATGATAAAGGACAAACACAAGAAAATAGTTAACAAGATAGCCAGAGAAGCTATAAACCCACAGACCGGCCTCCCACACCCCCCCAAGAGGATAGAAAAGGCCATGAAAGAGGCTAAAGTTCATGTTGACCCCTTCAAGACGGTTGACGAACAAGTTAACATCGTCTTAAAGGCTATTCGCACCAAAATACCTATAAGATTTGAGAAGGTTAAAGTGGCCATTAAGATCCCCGGCGAATCCGCCGGCCCAGTCTATGGTATTATTTCAAATTTTGGTAAAATACTCGAAGAGGAATGGCAGAAAGACGGTTCATGGATAGCTATCGTGGAAATACCAGGGGGACTCCAAGACAGTTTTTACCAGAAAATGAGTGAAATGACAGGCGGCCAAGTCGAAACAAGACTCCTCAAATAAGTCTTCTTTTTCCTCCCATACAACCTAGAACGGAGGCATGACTATTTGATACTAGTAAAGGATAAGGACATAGTGGTGCCAGGTGAAGTATTAGCCAAGAACGATTATTATCCTGGCAGGGGAACATTCAAAGAGGATAATAAGATATGTTCATCCCATGTAGGCTTGGTATCCATAAGGAACAAACAGATAAGCGTCATACCCCTTGTAAGCAAATACATCCCAAAGAGGGGAGATGTTGTCATAGGTGAAATAACAGATATAAGATTCTCGATGTGGGGATTAGATATAAATTCCCCATATTCAGGTTTCCTACCAGCCTCAGAAGTCTTTGGAAAAGAAAAAAGGGGCCTTGAGAACATATTTAATATTGGTGACGTTCTCTTTTTAAAAGTAGTTGATGTTGACGAGGTTAAAAAGGTTAAACTAGGCCTAAAGGGAAGAGGACTTGGGAAATTCAAAGGAGGAGTCCTCGTCTATATAACACCTAGCAAGGTTCCCCGTTTGATCGGTAAAAGGGGATCCATGATAAACATGATAAAAGAGAAAACACGCTGCGATATCGTAGTAGGACAAAACGGGGTCGTATGGGTGAAAGGAGACCCTGAAATGGAAAAAGTGGCCCGGGAGGTCATACTAATGATTGATAGGGAAGCTCACACATCCGGGCTCACTGATAGGGTGAGAGACACCCTCACAGAACTTATAAAGAAGGTTAAGGGGTGATTATTATCATCACACCAGATGAATTTAAAAGGGTCTCACAGGCCACTAGAGAAGATGGAAGAGCACCAGACGAGATCCGACCACTAAAAATCGAAGCAGGAATATTAGAGAGGGCTGACGGATCATCATATTTAGAATTGGGTGGTAACAAGATACTGGTAGCAGTATATGGTCCCAGGGAGGCTCAGATAAAAAGATTGCAAAGACCGGACAGGGCAGTTATAAGATGCAGATACAACATGGCACCATTCTCAGTAGAAGAGAGAAAAAGACCAGGACCAGACAGAAGGTCAGTCGAAATATCCAAGATAACAGCAGAAGCCTTGAGACCAGCCCTAATCCTGGAAAGGTTCCCAAGGTCGGTTATAGATGTTTTCATAGAAGTGCTGGAAGCAGAGGGCGGTACAAGATGTGCAGGTATAACAGCAGCATCAGTAGCCCTTGCAGATGCTGGGATGCCAATGAAGGATATGGTGGTGGCCTGTGCAGCGGGTAAAGTGAACGGTAGAATAGTATTGGACTTATCAGAGGAAGAGGATAAGCGTGGAGAGGCAGACATGCCAGTTGCCATCTTACCACGCAACAAAGAAATAACATTACTACAAAGCGACGGCAACCTCACACAAGAAGAATTCGAAGAAGCACTAGATTTGGCGATAAAAGGATGCCTCAAAATAAACAAAATACAAAAAGAAGCCCTAAAAAAGAAATATGGTGAATAAAAATGGACATAGTACCCGAGATCATCCGCGAAAATATAATCAATCTCATAAACAAAAAAGAAAGAGCTGATGGAAGAGCACTAGACGAATTCAGGAAAATATTCATAGAAACAGGAGTGATAACAAAGGCAGAAGGTTCAGCTAGAGTAAAACTCGGCAATACCCAGTTGCTCGTAGGCATCAAACCCCAAATCGGGGAACCATTCCCAGACACTCCAAACATGGGCATCATCATAACAAATTCTGAACTACTACCAATGGCATCACCAACATTCGAACCAGGACCACCAGACGAAAGATCAATCGAACTCTCAAGGGTCGTGGACCGGTGCATAAGAGAAAGCAACATGCTCAACCTAGAAAAATTATGTATAGTGGAGGGTAGCAGCGTATGGCTACTATTCATAGACCTGCACATCATAGACTATGATGGGAACCTATTCGATGCGGCAGTACTAGCAACAGTGGCGGCACTAAGAGACACAAAACTCCCCACAGCAAAAATAGAAGAAGACGAGATAATACTAGATTATGAGAACCCACAACCCCTACCACTCGAAGACACGGCACTAATGTGCACCTTCGCAAAAATAGGAGATCAGATGATCCTAGACCCATCACTGGACGAAGAAGAAATCCTCACAGCAAGACTATCAATAGGAATGCGACCAGACGGGACGATCTGCGCCATGCAAAAAGGGGGAGAAGGGTCACTAACAAAGGATGATATCCTAAAAGCCATAGACATTACAAAGGGGAGAATACCCCAACTCATGGAAGAACTAGACAAAACCATACCACAGGCAAGGTGATCCAAAAATGGCAAGAACAAAAAAAGTAGGTATCACAGGAAGATTCGGGCCACGCTACGGTAGAAAAGCTAAAAGAGTTGTGAAGAAGATAGAAGAACAGATGAAAAAGAAACACAACTGCCCATACTGTGACAGGCCCGGAGTCAAAAGAATAAGCACAGGCATATGGAAATGTAGGAAATGTGGGGCTACATTCACAGGAGGAGCATACTTACCTTCCACGCCAATGGGTAAAACAGCAACACGCCACATAAAAAGGATAACAGGAGGCCAATAATTGTACAGATGCGCAAAATGCGGAGCCCGAATCGACCTAAAAGAATACATGGAAAATAAATGCCCAAAATGCCGCTACAGAATATTATTCAAAGAAGTTCCTCCAGTGAAAAGAAGAATAAGAGCAAGATAAATGCTACTGACAACATCCAGGAAACCCTCACAACGGACAAGATCATTCTGCCAAAAATTTAAAAAGGCCCTCGGATGCCCCTACATAAACAGGGGAAAAATGAACATCCAAGAACTCTTACAAAAAGCAAGAGAATACAATGAAATATTAGCTATCGTCTTTGAAAAACATGGAAACCCTAGTAGGATAACGTTCTACGACACAAGAGGACAACAAACAGGATACATGACAATAAGCGTCGCAATCCCCAAAGTCCTTGAAGCAAGACCAACAAAAAAAATAAAAGGGCCTATAAAGAATATAAGATTATTAAAGAGTCTGATGCCATTAAAAGAAGATGATGGTGATGATTTCTGGTCTGTGGAACCAGCCCATGGCAAATATACTATGATAATAGAATTATACCATAAAGCAAAACCAACAGGGTTTAAAATATTCATAAAAAGAATCCATCTAGAGGCTGAAAAGTGAAACCCCAGAGGATCCAAGGAGAATTCCAAATACAACTAGAAGATGAAAAAACCGCCCACATAATATGGAAGGCAATAAAACCAGAAATAGAAAACTCACCATCCACCAGATCAAAAATGAAGATGAAACGAGAAGATAAGATAATAATACTAAAAATAGAATCAAAGGATTCAACAGCATTTAGAGCTGCTATGAACTCAACCCTCAGATGGATAAAACTCGCATATGATATAATAAAACTTGCAAAAGGTGATAAGTTATGGAACTTCCAAAAAACATCCAACACCAACTAGCCCAATTCCAACAATTACAACAACAAGCACAGGCAATCTCACTACAAAAACAGACAGTAGAAAGACAGATCCAGGAAACCCAAAGAGCACTAGAAGAACTCTCAAAGGCCGAAGAAGGCGTTGACGTGTATAAGTCAGCCGGCAACCTCCTTATAAAAGCGAAAAGAGATGAAATAGAGGAAGAATTATCAGACAAACTCGAAACTTTAAAATTGCGTGAAAAAACCATACAAAGACAAGAAGAAAGAGTTATGAAAAAATTACAGGAAATGCAAGTCAACCTACAAGAGGCCATGAAAAGCGCCGGCCTGAAACCAGGAACAGGAGGCGCAACCTAAATACCCTAAAACAGACCCCCCCATGATATCAAACCCTTTCATCAACTACCCCCCCAAGGATATAAGAAATCAAGATATTCATAGAGTAGGTGAGTTATCCCTTAATTTTTCAGAATCAGTGGAATGAGGCCAATAAACCTAGCTTATTTTGACCAGCACGTCCAACAATTTACTCCAAATTGACATGGGGGGCTTCCTGACAATCTTTACATCCCCCATTTGCTTATCAAAAATGTCTTTGAGATAAGATGCCCCCCATTGGGGGGCACTTCCCTATTATTTTTCTGAACATGGCAAACCAACCCCCCCTGGATGGGAAGTCTTACAAGAAAACAATGAATAAAATAATACTTTCTAGTAGTAATGTATTTATATGAAGGAATACTAAAATGGAGGTGAGGACTCCCTCCTCTACTAAGTCAACAACCAAGAAAGAAGAACCTGAGGGGACAAAAAAGGATTGTGATATAACAATCTCCCTTTCGCTCAAGAGTATCCCAACAGTCCCCTCACCCCCCCAAATTATTTAATAAAATCAAAACAGAAAATCTTAAATATAATACCAACTAGATTACAATTCGTAATATTAACCACTAATATTATTCATAAAATCCTTGAAAAGCTATTTTTTCCCTCCTAACATACCTCCCCTCCTCCAATGTGTGAAACGCCCCCCACAATAAAATAAATGTGGGGGGACAAAATATAACAATCTGATGAAAACCAGCCCATTCTACAAGAACATAAATGAGAAAATCCAATGCACACTCTGTGAAAGAAGATGCAAACTCTCAAACAAGGAATATGGAACCTGCAACGTAAGATTCAATAAAAACGGCAAATTATACACACTCACCTATGGACGTTTAAGTGCAATAGAAAGCAGGCCAATAGAAATAAAACCATTCTATCACTACTGGCCAGGTTCAACCTCCCTTACAATTGCAACCTATTCTTGCAACTTTTCATGTCCATGGTGCCAAAACTACCATATTTCAAGGAGCCTTCCATCAGGCCCATACACGCCACCAGAGGCTGTTATAAAAAAAGCCCTAATAAACCATGACAAAGGATTATGCATCAGCTTCCAAGAACCAACCCTTTTAACTGAATACGCCATAGACCTTTTCCAACTCGGAAGAAAACATGATCTCTATGCATGCTATGTCTCCAATGGTTACATGACACTAGAAGCTCTAATGGCCCTTGTAGAAGCTGGACTCACAGGATTAAACATAGACATAAAAGGTGGAGAAGAAGTCTACGAGAAATACTGTGGAGGCGTAGACGTATACAAGGTTTGGAGGAACGTTAAAAAAGCTCTGGAGAATGGAGTCCATGTAGAAATCATAAACCTCGTTATTACTGGTGTGAACGAGGACGACATAGATTGGGTGATAGAAAACCACTTGAAATTTGCGGGTGAAGACACACCACTACATTTCACAAGATATTATCCAGCATATAAGTTCACAAATCCGCCTACAAGTATAGAAGTGCTTGAAGAGGCCGTTCAAAAGGCCCAGAAAGCAGGTATCAACTACGTGTATATAGGTAATGTACCAGGCCACAAGTTTGAACATACATATTGCCCCAGATGTAAAAGTCTACTCATAAAAAGATCATCATATAGGATCATAGATTATAGGATCAGAGACAATAGATGCCCAGAATGTGGAAAAAAGATAAAAATGTATCCAGAACATGTAATTCGTCGTTGTTAACACTCCCATGCAAATGCACCAGATAAAACTAGACATCTTAAGCTGCGGGGGCTGTGAACAGCCCTTAAATGTCAGTATAGAGAAAGTGAAGCGAAGAGGAAACACTCCACGGCATCATCCATTAACCACCCCCCTTTTTTATTTTTTTGTTAGATCCACACCACTAGTATTCTTATTCTTTCTTCTACAGAATGTATAGTAATACACCATGATTTTTTATGATACTATTTTTATACTGCCTAAAAACTAGTAATACTTTTTCTCGTAAAATATATAAGGGGTGAAGAAACTAACACTAAGGTGATAAAAACAGATGGGGGTGAAGCATATTAAAAAACCGCAAATAGTACTATTAGGCCTTTTAACAATACTAGTGATCTCATTAACAGGATCGGCCTATGCAGACAATTATGTGGGCGGCAAGCCCCTTGAAACAGTCCAAGAAGGGAACGTAACTGGGGACGTTGCAGTGGACTCCTACTATGGTTTCACAGATCCGGGTGGTGTTGGCACCAACACTGGAGGAAACGCTAACATCACATACACATTCAACTATACAATACCATCTGATGCCTACATCAAAAATGCAACACTATACGTCCTAGTATACTCAGGCAACATGCAAGAAGCCAGACAAACCTACGTAAATGTAACCTACAATGGCTATCTATTAGACAACCAAACACTCTACACAACGTACACCTACCCCATAGACGGAGGAAATAATAACACTTGGCTTTTAGGCCCGGGACATGACCATGACCCATACCTAATGGTAAACGATCATACAATGCGCGTAACAAGCGACTACCTATTATGGTATGATGTAACAAACATGACAAAGAAAGGCACGAGCAACACAGCCAATGTATGCACGATCGGATCCTATGACGGCCGCATAAAACTCATAACACTAGTTGTGGCCTACAACCTCCCAGGGAGCACAACTGCGACAAGATATTGGGTCAATTTCGGGCATGACGTGAGCAGCTACAACGACGAGGAATATACAGGAGAAACATGCTTCAACGGTGCAGTGCCCAACCCTAGAGACGCCACTTTAATGATAGTGCATGCAGCAAGCCACGACGGGATCTACACATACAATGACCAAAGCCTGCCAAACGGCACATACCAAAGACGCGGAAGCTACAGCGGATACGAAATATGGAATGTCACAAACTTCTACAATAACGAAACCAACAGATTCACATACCACAAAGGTCCGGGCACAGGATTAGAAGGAGGCTACTACAAAATCATCCTCGCAGTCCAAAAAGTCACCTACACACCAAATATCGACCTAAAATTCCAATTTATCAAGGCTAGCGCAGCATTCGCACTAGAAAACAATACAATAACCTGCATGATCAAAAACAATGGAACAGGGACATCACCACCAACAAAAATACTATTATATGCCAATGACGAACTAGTCGCAAATGCAACCATACCCTCCATAAACCCAAATAGCAATGTTTATGTGAATATAACGGATCCTACGATAAGACCAGCCACGCCAGAAACACTTTATGGTAACAATAATCAAAATGTAACCTACAGACTCGTTATAGACCCAGAAAATGAAGTTCCAGAAACCAATGAAACAAACAACCAATATACAAAAACAGTCCCGATTCTATACAACGGCTACAAAGGCAAAAGATGGGCCTACAACGGTTCAGACTTCAACACGATAGAAACTTATGATGGCCAATATGGCCTCGCATATTATGCGCAGCCTGACACAACCTACGCGAGTGGAACCAGCGGATGGTCAAACTACACAGTAATATTTAATGGAACACAACCCAGCATACCAGAAAATGCCACACCAGTTAAAGCTTACTTGTATGCACCGTACAATTGGGATAACAAGGGCATACAACCAGAAGAAGGCGCAGCATTAACATGTCTCACAATACAATTCAACGAAGCCACATTCCAACCAGGGAACTACACAAGATGGTACTGGGACCAATCAAACTGCGGAGCCTACGCCACCTACAAATATGGATTACTAGTCTATGATGTGACAGAATACTACAAGAAAAACCAAGACAATATAGTAAATGTCACATTATCAGTACCGGCAAGCAGCCAGACACATACACTCAGCATGTTCCCATTCACACTCCTAGTGATCTACAATGACACATCAAGACCACTCACTCATATCTACATAAACGAAGAATATGATATCCTCCTCCTTGACTCAAACTTTGGCGTGCAACCTGAAGAATGCGTCGCATACATAAACTTCCCGGGCATACCTGATGTGGATAGAGTTTCAAATGCAACCTATATGGCATGGGGCACACATGCCGGACCCAACGAAGGAAACGTGTACTTCAACGATGAAACCTTAGGATTGAACGTGTGGCAAGGAAACAGCAAAACATCATACCCCGAGATATTCAATGTCACAGGTAAGTTAAGCAGCACAGAAAACATGGCAAGGATACAAGGAACGAGCAGTGGTGGGATGGGCGCAATCCTACAAATACTAATGGTTGAATATGAGCCGGTTGAGCCAGTAGCTAACTTCACAGCAAATCCCACACTAGGAGTCACACCATTAACAGTTCAGTTCACTGACTTGTCAACCGGAGCTACAGAATGGTACTGGGACTTCAACAATGACACTATAATAGATAGCAGG
>LGEU01000033.1 GCA_001507955.1 Methanobacteriaceae archaeon 41_258
TCAGGGATCAAAAAAATCCTCAAATTCGAACCACCACCACCAACTGAAATAATGGATGATATAAAAGTCTACGACGAAGCCACAGATAAAAAAATAGCCAATAAGATGGCTAAAGCAGTGAAAGATATTACAGGAGCAGACATTGGTATAGGAACAACTGCAGGTATTGGCAGGGGTGGGATAGCACTCGTAAGTGATAATATTGAAGTCATAGGATCATCGGATGTCTATGCGGATCTCAGATCCTCCCCAGCCACCGAGATAATGAAAAGACAAGAATCCGGAGTGAAAAAAACCCTTAAACTTCTAGAGGATACTCTCCCACATATATAAATATTATAGAGTTCAAAAAAGTACTATGGTGGTTTACCATGCTCCTTGAAATCACAGACTTAGCAGTTGAAGTAGAGGGAAAAGAAGTCCTCGAGGACATAGACCTCTACATAGATAAAGGGGAAACCCACGTCCTCCTAGGACCCAACGGGTCCGGGAAGAGCACACTTTTCATGACAATACTCGGCTTCCCCAAGTATAAAGTTAAAAAGGGTGAGATAATATTCAAAGGAAAAGACATCACAGAATTGCCCACAACAGAAAGGGTCAGGATGGGCATAGGTGTGAGCTTCCAGAACCCCCCGCCAATCCGTGGCGTTAAACTAATCGACCTTCTCAAAATAGAAAATGGACAAACAGTCGAAGAAGAATTAAACCCCGAAATAATGGAAACAGCTAAAAAACTGAAATTCGATGAAAGATTCCTAGAAAGGGATGTTAACATGGGCTTCTCAGGTGGAGAAGTTAAAAGGTCTGAAATACTACAATTATTAGCCCAGAAACCAGACTTCATAATGTTCGACGAACCAGATAGTGGAGTTGACATCGAAAACGTTGAACTACTCGCAGAAGAGATCAACACTCTCCTAGAAAAGGATAAAAAGCCAGGACAAAGGCAAAGGGCAGGTCTTCTCATTACACATCTTGGCTACATACTTAACTTCGTAAGAGCCGACATAGCCCACGTCCTCCTAGATGGTAAAATAGCCTGCACAGGAAACCCAAAGGAGATATTAGATGATATAAGGACAGAAGGATTCAACGGGTGTGTTAGATGTTGCCAGACACAATAAAAAAGGCCGAAAAGGCAAAAGAGAAAAAATCACCATACGGTTATGACATAGACCTTGAAAAGTTTATAAAGGAAGAGGCAGGAGAACATGAAAGGATTAACAAAGCAACAGAAGTGCCAAAGAAGATGAGAAACACCCTACTCAAAGTCGGCGTCGACCCCACAGAAAAAGAAAGAGCAGGCACATTCATACAAGTAGACCAGACAGGAATATACTCAAGCCAAGCCTCAAAGACCGTTGAAATAATGGGCCTGAACCTCGCCCTAGAAAAATACAATTGGCTCAAAGATTATATGTGGAAGGTCGTAGCACCAGACACTGACAAGTACACTGCACACACAGCCCTAAGAGAATCCGAGGGGAACATAGGCGGATACTTCATAAGATCCAAGCCAAATTCAAGGGAGATATTCCCACTACAAGCTTGCATGTTCATAGGGGACGAAAGGGTTATGCAAACACTCCATAATATCATAATCGCAGAAGAAAATTCAGAACTCCATATAATAACTGGTTGCGCCACTGGAGAAGATGTGAGCTCAGCACTACACCTTGGAATAACAGAATTTTATATAAAAAAGGGTGCCAAGGTCACATATACAATGATCCATAATTGGGCCGAACAAGTAGAGGTAAGACCCCGGACAGGTATACTAGTAGGAGATAATGCGACTTTCATAAACAATTATATACTTACAAGTCCAGTTAAGAGCATACAATCATATCCAACAGCATATTGTACTGGTGAAAATTCTAGGGTTGTTTTCCAGTCAATCCTTGGGGGTAGGAAAGAATCCATACTTGATATGGGTTCTAGGGTCATCCTTGATGGTAAAGGTTCAAGTGCAGAGATAGTATCAAGGGCTGTTTCAAAGGATAAATCAGAGATATATTCAAGGGGTCATCTAGCAGGAAGAGTTCCGGAGGTTAAAGGACACTTAGAATGTCATGGTCTCGTATTATCTGATGATTCTATGATATATGCGGTTCCTGAACTCGTGGGCAGCGCAACAGATCTTGAAATGTCCCACGAGGCTGCTGTTGGGAAAATAGCCGAAGAAGAAATATTATATTTAACATCTAGGGGTTTAACAGAGGAGGAAGCGGCATCCATGATAGTTAGGGGTTTCCTTAGCATGGATATAAAAGGTTTACCACCTGAACTTGCCGAGGAGACGAAGAGGATGCTTGACATGAGCTTGAAGGGGATGTAGAGTGCGGGTTATTCTGCTATTATTATGAACTCCCCAACCTTCTCCACCTTACCAAATGGTACGAATAGGCGATCACCCTTCTTCTTCGCACCCTTTACCGTTACATTCCTCCCTTTTTCCACTTTTATGACAATATCTGTTATTTTACCCGTTTTATCGTTGATTATGAGTTCTTCAAGTTCGCCGAGTATCCTCGCATTATTCGTAGCGACCTGATAACCCTTAATGTCACTCCAATACTTCTCTTCCCCTTTTATCAAAGTTTTCTCTTCCAATATCATCACCTAATATCCTTTCAAGGAATATAAGATCCCTAGGAGTGTTTATGTTTAGTGCGAGTTCCAATCTTGAAACTCTCAAAATTTCCTGTTTTTGTATCTTATTTTTACTCCTTAATATATTTACCCCGCTCGGCACCATACCTCTCCATGAACTAGATGGTATAAGACCATAATCCTCATAAATTTCAAGGGGCACAAAGACGGCAAGGGCCTCGGCTTTAGAAGTTTTATAATATTCTATTATTTCATCGATGATGGATGGACCTACCAATGGCAAGTCCGCATTTATAATGAATAGGATATAATCGCCTTTTCCTTCAAAATAGGATAATATCTCCCCAAGATCTTCTATATAACCCCTGCCACTTGTGCAGATTATATTATATCCCAACCTTTTCACATGTTTTTCTGTTAGTGGGGTGTATGGGCTCGTTGCAACTGTTATACCTTGGATGTTCTCGGATCCTTCAAGGTTTTCTAGGACATACTCTATAAGGGGTTTTCCACCTGCTGGTGTGAGTGGTTTTTCATGTTCTAGGTTGAGGCGTGTGCCCCTTCCACCCGCCATTACAATAGCCCTTATTCGATCCATTTTTCCTCTTTCTTGCGTTGTAGTTTCCTCCTCATACCAAGTATGCATGGTCCTCCTTGTCTGCCACCTATTGGCGTGTGTGGCGTGCCTATTGAATTCATGCAACGGGCCATTACAGCAGCACCTAGAGCAAGAGCATCTGAAACGAACACAACATCCTTAAACCTCTTATTAACATATTCTAATATTAACCTGGGTTTTTCACCTGTTATACCAGCCCTTCCAGTCACTCCTAAAACGGAACCATCTTCTATAACCCCTTCTTCGAAGGCCTCGTCTATGAGCCTTTTTGCTATGAGTGCGCTCACATAATCTAAGGTTGCGAATAGTGTGTGTATACCATCCTCTTGGTATATTTCATGTCCAATTTTTGCAAGTTCTCCTAGTTTGTCACCATTTTTCCCAGCATCACAGCCTATGAGTGTTGTACCGGCATCATAGGCCGCTTCAGGGTCAACAGGGACTGTTCCAAACCTTCTACGATCCTCCGGGACTTTCCTTATATCTATCACCTCTTCATGCACCATCTCAGCATTTTCACGCGCCTTTTTCCAGTCAGCCCCTTTTAGGATCGATTTCTTATAGAGGTCGATGGCTGCTCCACCTTCCTTGTCAACCATTTCAGTCCCCCTTATGAGGGCGTCGGGTATGGCCCCTGCAAGTCCGCAAAAATTTCCTATGGTCCTTGCATAGGGTTCTGCACTGTTCACTATACGCCCTGCGAGTGTTGTGCCAAAATCCAAAGAAACGCAAGGGTTTCTGTAATCTATTTTCGTCCATTTGGCCCCGATTTTTATCCCAGCTGTGACTAGTTCACCTTCCATTTCATTGGCGACCACTTGTCTGCCAGTGGGTGGTATTACACTTGCCACAGCACCATCAAATATTACTTTATCTAGGAGTGAGAATCTTCTTAAACGTGGGGGTAGATTATCGACTGAAAGGGCTGGGGCCATCTTCCTTGGGGGTATACCAGCCTTTAGGCATCCTTCTGCCAGCGCTATTATGAGTTGACCAACGTCTTTTGGTGATGCGAATCCTGCTGTGACGCCAGTGGATCTTACCACAAAATCAAGATCTTTTTCTATGTCTATCCTGGCTCTTTTAGCAGATTCTAGTATGGTGTCCCTTACAAGTTCTGCTACTGATTCCTTTGTTAATTCAACACCCCATACTGTTTCTCCAAAGACCTCTTCTCCAGGTTTTGGGGGTCTTATGTCCCTTGTCATGTTAACTGTTTTATCTAGTAGGTAGCTTCGACTTGTGTTAAGATTGGTTGCAGTTAATATGCACTTAGTGGTGGTGTTACCTAATTCTACCGATGCCACTATATAATATACATCCGGGTTTAGCGCGTACCCAGAGCCTACGGTCTTTTTTGTGAATGGCGATGCCTTTATCTCCTCTATGGTCTTGTATTTACTTTTGGCTATTATTGGCTTAGGACCGAATAATCTTTTCAGTAATGACAAATTGGATACCCCCAAAAATATAACACTTAGTGGATTCAATACCATCAGATATAAATTTTTTGGAAAAAACAAATACTTAAGGGTTCAAGCCCCGATATAGAATATATTATACTGTTCTTACAAGGTGAATGGTGCAAGGAGCATAATGTACAACCTTCTCGGACACACTTCCAAGTAAATGTTTGTCAACGAGACTTTTACCAGTCCCTAATACAATAACATCGACTTTCTCTTCCTCTGCGAATTTAACTATCTCCTCGGCGGGGTCACCTTCTATTATCACACCCTTAAATTTTATGTTGGGGTTTTGTGGGCCGTTCAAGCCCCTTTTCATGTCTTCTATTATTTTTTTTCCTCTTTGGCGCAATTCTTTTACCATCATTTCCTTGATCTTCCTTGGCGTTAGGAATGGTACCGATGTGTCAACAACATATAAGCATATAACCTCTGCTTCCCTACCATGGAGTAAGTCAAGTGTATGCTCCATTAATTCATCCATGTATTCTCCCATTGTAGCAACAAGAATCTTCTTATACATATCAGACACCATACAATCTGATAAACGCATATAATATGTATATTGCAAATAATGTTATGCCCCCACTCCTTTTAAGTTTCATGTCACCTTGCTTGATCAATAATACAAGGAGTATTGTTACAATTATCATGACAGGAGCGTCTAATTTCAGGGATAGTGGATCAACTGGGATGGTTTTTATAATTGCGGGGACTCCTATACCTATAAGGATGTTAAATGTGTTACTTCCAAGTACTGTTCCAATTGATAGATGATGGAGTCCCTTAACTGCAGATGAAAGTGTCACAACAAACTCAGGTATACTTGTCCCAATGGCAAGTGTGAATAAGCCCATTATCATCTCAGGAACCCCCATTATCCTTGCAAGTTCAACAGCAGTATAAACTAGGGCCCTGCATCCTACCACAAGCCCGGCGAATCCAAGAACTGTTAAAAGAACAATCTTAGGATCTAATTTTCCTCTCCCCCCACCCTTCTTCTCTAGGTTATAATCCCGCTGGGCTTTTATAAGACGCCAGAAGTAAATGGAATACAATATTATCATAACCAATGCAGCGACCCTACCAATATTACCCAATAACATGAATAATATCAATACAATAGCTGTTAAAAGCATGGCTGTGAAATCCCTTTTAAGGCCAGCTGCCT
This sequence comes from Methanobacteriaceae archaeon 41_258, assembly GCA_001507955.1. Lineage (GTDB taxonomy): Archaea > Methanobacteriota > Methanobacteria > Methanobacteriales > DSM-23052 > Methanothermobacter_A. The sequence goes on from LGEU01000033.1 coordinate 5,873, forward strand.
CAGTGCCAATATTCCCAGCTACTATAGCCGAAATACCTAATATACCTGCGATATTCCAAATGTTAGATCCTATAACACAACCCACTCCAATCTCTGTGCTCTCAGAAAGGGATGCTATAACCGCCGAGCCAAATTCTGGCAGAGAAGTTCCGATCGCAGACGCTGTAACCCCAAGTATGGTCTCTGATATCCCAAATACACTCCCAATTTCGACAAGGTTATCTACGAAAACATTGGCAGATTTTATAACTATAATCAATGATATTACCAATGCAACAGATAGGATAAGCTCCACTATCAAAATAATATCACCAAAAAATCATTACGATTAATCCCATTTAAAAGTTACGATTTGTCAAAAAAAGTGGAATATATTAAAAATAAAATAGGGAGGACGCTACCCTAATTTTAGAGTAGCTTGTAGTATGGGTGGTCCTCTGTTTGCGGTTCTGTGCCCAAGTCCATGGCAGCCTCAGTTATGAAGATGTCAGTCATCGCACAACCTGCGAAAGCCATCCTAACATTCTCTATAGGACCGTAGAATATCCAGTCTGAGCCCGTCATCTGCTGTATGAAATTGGAGCCAACGTCACAGACTGGCCAAACTTCTCTATGCTCTTTTCTGAAATCCCTTACCCAATTCCAAGCAGATGGTACATTGTGGATAGCGCTGCCAACAGGGTACCCCCATTTGCTCTTCACTGCAAAGGCTGTTCTCACTGCGTGTCCTGCACCTGCACCTAATGGAGTTACCGCAACATCCATAAGTGGCTTGTCAATCCCGCACTCTGCTGCGATATCTAACAATCCCTTATGGATCATGCCACCGCCATCTTCCCATATGGCAATTCTGCCCTTAACACTGGGGTCCTGGGCGTTGAAACCTAAAACCACGGCAGAGGACACGCCAGTATCCTTTAACCCGGCAATTTCATCATCATCAACTGACATGTTTATTGAATTGTATATGGCCCTGTCAGCGACTCCTATCTCATCAGCATGCTTGGCCCCGTAGATTCTCGCATCAGCTACTGTTGAGTCTATGAGGAATGGCACATCTGTAACTTCGACAACAAAGTCTATATGGTTAGCCATTGCCTCGCCATCTTCAGCTTGTATACCCACGAAACAAGGGTTGCCTGTAGTGTCGGACATTTCTTCCTGAAGTTTTATCAGGGCCTCAGCTTTCTCCTTATTGAAAATGTCCTTCTTTTCATCTTCATAAATGTCCTGTCCTGGATAGAATATTGTTCCAGCTAGGACTGTTGGATATTCTCCAGGTTGACCTCCAACTTTAACACCGGCTATGTCAAATACCTCTTGTTCTTTATCAAACCTAAACATGTTATACCTCCTAATAATTATTTTTTAGAACCCAAATAGGGATTTTATAAATCCTACAAATAAAAGTCTCGTAACTAAAAGGATTATAAGGCCTATAACTATGCCATATAGGATCCCAACATCCCTACCTATCTGCTGGCCTAGTCTCTGGGAATATTCCCCGACTACGAACTCAACCTTCTCTTCGACATCGTCCAGACGTTCATTAGCCTTGTTGAATTCCTCAGCAGATACCATCACACGAGGTATTATTGTTTCTTCCTCTGCCAATTAGATCACCTCGTTAAGTACGCCATTAGTAGAGGTATTACAAATCCTAGGATAAATGCTATGACAAGACCATAGCTGATCCCACTTATCCTAGTGTCTATTAGGCCCGCGAATAATCGGCCATCTCTACCGATTAACTGAGTTCTATATTTTATGTCCTCTGTGACATTTTTTATGCCTCGGACATTTGGTTTACTTGATAATTTGATCACCATTTTATTACCTCCACTATATCATTAATAAGAGTCCCAGGGTTAACATGAAGGCTAGGCCTATCATTATGCCCTGGACTTTCCCTGAGTACATCCCTGCGAACATCCGGTTGGTGGAACCTATCATCTTAACCTGAGTTTGTATGTTCCTCATCCTAGCTTCTATGAGGGCTGTTTCCGCTGCCACGGGCCTAACTTCCTCGCCAACCTCTTCCTCCTCTTCTTCTTCCACTTCTATTACCATTGCCTCTTCTTCGAATGCTCCAGGATCTTTTTCTATGCATTCCTTGACCTTTGCCTGGATTTGCCCTGGGTCCTCGACATCTATCATGTTAACAAGTTCTAATTGTTTCTGGAATCTTTCTATGCCCTCATCGGGTATGTTCTCAATGTATGGTATTGCACCATCAGCTCCTATGATCTTCCTGTTCTGTTCTGGGTCCACACCGTTCTCATAGAGTGCTGCCATACTCTGACCGACAATATGGCCCTGGACTTCTGAACCACAAAGTATAAGGAACCTAATATTTGGGTTAGAGACTATGTTAGCGATAACCTTTTCTATACCAATGTTCTCTGTCTTACAGGGCCCGGCAATAGCAGCACCAGCCTCATGAGGAACATCCTCAATATGACTGGCAAGGGTCACCGCAGCCACGGGACTCTCTGGGTCACCTACAATATAATCACCATTCACTACAGGCCAACCCTCAGCAGGAGCTTTTTTCTCAACCACAAAAAACACCTCCTATAAGAGTATCCAGGCACACAGCAGGATCATGCCAAGGAGGAAACCATAGACTATATTTGTTAATTTACCTGCGGTGAGGTATACTCCCTCCCTTCCAGGGTATGATCCCTCTGGTACCGTGCTCGGATCCAATGAATTAACAAGATCATCTGCTGTGGCCTCTAAAGCAGCTATCTGCGCATTTATCTCATCCATGGATAATATTAGAAGTTCTCTTCCAACGGCCGCCCCTATTATGCCAGTGGAAGGATCCAGGCTATAATTAAATTCAGGGACAACCTTAATCAAGGGTAACATGTCCACCATTTCTATATTCCTCCTTTTTATTCGAATTCTTCCTCTTTAGGCCATAATCCAGTCCACTTAACAGAAGCTGCATCTTCAAAGGTTGCGCCGATAAATGCTCTGAATGTTATTAGCCATCCTATGCCCCCGACGAGTACTATAAGCCACCATACTGGATTGGTTTTAAGTGATAGTAATCCTATCACGGTCATTGAAAGGAATCCGCATGCTGCTGCTAGTTTAAGGGTTCTTCTCTGGTTTTCGTTCGGTCCAAGGCAGGCATTAAATGGATGCTGGATAGCCATGGTATTTAATATGAATAGTAAAGCGATGAATCCTGTGGCAATAACTGAACTTACCACTGGTTTCATGGTGTAATTGCCAGATAGGGCTATTATGAATCCAAGCACAGAAAGTGCAGCGGCTCCTGAAATCTCAGCAGTGCATCTTGTAAGTACTGGGATCTTCATCTTCAAGACCTTCCGGCCTAGGAATCCTACAATAGCTCCAAGTATCATTGCAAGTATTAAGCCTAGGATAGGTATCGTCATACTAGGAACGGCTACCGCCATCGGAGTGGCGATACCTGCAACAAGGCCTACTATACCAATAGCCACTGACATGTACCCTATGGATGGCACACCTGTACCAAGACCATAACTTGCAACTCTTCTAATGGCATCAGCACCCCATACTATGGCACAAACTGCACCAAGACATGCGAGTAACGTTCCGATAACAGGAACACTGTATAAGTATATGCCTACAAGGCCGCCTATAATCCCAAGGATTAACAATCTGCTCTCCGGGATTGCCGCGGCTGTAGGGCCTCCGGCTGCTACTGTCATTTAGAATACACCTCCAATCAATAATGTTGAGAATATTCCAGCTACTAAGGAGGCGACGAGACAAGCTACTATGCCCCTACCAATCCTCTTAAACTTAGGATCGTGGAATCCTTCAATGGTACCGCCAATATTGTATGATGCAATCACAGCATTAATGAAGAACACGCCAACAGCGAATATCCCTGCGATCGTACTTGCTCCTATCATCCCATAGGATTGGAGTAGTGCTTGTTGTAGCGCCCAATACACTAAGCCTCCCCCTATTCCACCGAAGGCTGCTCCTATAAGACCACTCACAAAGCAGACTGTTGGGAGGCCATGACCCTCAGTACCCGGGGTTACATAATCCTTCTGTTCAAGTCGTGTTATAGGATCTTGGTCAACCTTTGCTGACACCGGGACTGTACCTACACCGAAAACATAAACTAGGTTACTACTAAGCATGGTTATGCCTAGCATTAACATTGCACCAACCGCACCAGCGGCTAGTATCAACACTGGGTTTTGGCCTGTCATTGCTGCTGCTGTTATCAGCCCAGTCATACCTGCACCAGCCGCTAGCATGGCAGTACCTGTACCCACACCAGTTGCTGTTGCCATGGCAGCTGGGGCTCCTCCCACGGGCACGAAGTGGACGCCTCCACCTACAAGTATTCCTCCAACTGTAATTGCTCCTATTAATGTTAATGGGTCCATTATTTATTCCTCCTTCTCCTTGTAGGGTCCATAATTTTTCCTTGCGAACATTTCTATTCTATTGTTGAGGATTATCAATAATAGGACTATTATAAGGCCGACGATGATACCGCCCTGTATACCAAATACTATTGTTGTCCAGAAGCTGAAGAATACTATGAGCCCAAAACAGAAACCTGTGACTGGTCCCCCATATTTTGCGCAGAAGTTGACGACATCCATTGAATTCCTGGCTCCTAACTCTGCCTTGGTTGTTATGTCACCATGGTTTGCTACTGGCACGCCACCACCGAATGGGTAATGCTGGTATTCCCTCTCGGCACCATAATGAACGTCTCCAGTTGATGAACCGATAGCCCCTATTGTGATGCCCCATAACACTGCAAGTAATGGTAGGGGGAATGGGTGGCCAAGTCCTTCAAGTGGTAATGTCATAAGATATGATAATCCTACAATACCAAATGTCACGAGAAATCCATGGCCTGCAATTGGGCCAAGGTGCTCGACGAGTATGTCGAGGAATAATGGTTGATTAAATTGAGATTGACTCGCAATCCTACCCATATGGGCTGTTACAGCATATGTTGCATGGACCATTGCAGCTACAACTGCTCCAAGGGCTATTGCAATGATTACAGGGATGTGGGCGCCTATGAGCACGTATGCTACTGAGCCGGCGATACCAGCCCATAAACCATAGGCTACTGGTTCTCCTGATATTGCCTTGTTAACTATACGGTGTAAGTGTCCTACTTGAGGTGCTAACTGGACTTGGGAGTTAGGGTTACTCTGGGATCCCACATCAGACTCTAAATCTTCCGCAGCCCCTGCTATGGTTGCAGCTGCGCTCATCAAAGCCACAACACCTAAACTAACAAAATCCATACTTTGTTCCTCCTTTTCCCTTTAAGTAATAAAAAAATAGGTGTATTACATGGGAGGATTCCCCCCACGTAATACACCTCTACCTGTTTTTTTGGGTGTGATTATTTTGCTGGTGTGATGAGGTCTCTTTCACCGGCTGGTTCGAATTCTCTTAGAGCCCCTTTAGCGTATTCTCCGCGTACGTTGGTCCAGTCAAAGACTAGGTTGGGGTCTGCGAATGCTACTTTGACTAGTGGGTTGAAGCAGAATGCATCTCCACGTGCAGCGTGCACTGCCTGTACTATACCTGCGTACTCACCCTGGTGTCCGACGTTCATTGCGTAGTTTGGATAATTGGCTCCTCTTGCCTCTAATGGTAGTCCTTCGTCTCCTCTTATTGCGAAGACGTTGGCTGCACCACACTGGTCTTGTAGGTCGTATCCATAAAATCCGAGTCTTGCGTGCTGTTCTTTATGTAGGTACATTGATAGGTACCATCCGCTTAGTGCGGTCTGTGAGTTTCCTGTTGCGAATCCGGTTGAACAACCGGCTGCTGCTGCTGCGACAGCTGCCCTTTGTGATCCGCCGAACTGTGTCTCGAGTAATGATGGGTAGTCTTCATACTGTTCTAGGCTGTAGAATGTGACTTCACTTGCAATGTCTAGGACTGTGTCCATGGTGTTAGGCGCTTCTGCAAGTCCATACTTGTCTTCGACGTATTCTCTACCATAGTAGGTGAAGTCGTCTAGGATGTTGTCTGTGTATGCTGCTGTAGCATATTGTGTGAATCCTACACCACCTGACATGTATGAGCCTAGCCAGATCTGGTCGTATAACATTGCACCTGCTGCGACGACGTCAAGCGCAACGCGTACTGGGTCATCGTAGTTGACCCTCATTGACTGGACAATATCTGCGAGGAATCCGAATGCTAATCCTCCAGGTTCGTTTTCACCCCTTGCACGTCTTACTGGTAGGTAGGTTGCCATGTGGATGACTTCTACGTGTTTTGCTGCGTATGCGAAGTCTCCTGTTGCGGCTTCACCTGCACATTGTTTGTATGCTGAGATCATTGACATACCGATCTGCATTGCTGACCATCTGCTTGTGGTACCACCGTCACATGTCCTGGAGACGATTGTTGGTATCCTGACTGCCTGCCATATTCCATCTCCAATTTCTGCTTTGAGTTGTTCGGCTTGGTCTTCTGGGAATTGTTTGTTAATGTCTATGAGGAATGCGTCGTCTATTTCATCTGCTATTTCATCGTTACCAGTGAAGACTTTAACGTAACTGTCGGCTGTTAGTGCTGGGTGTGTTTCTACCATGTGTTCCTGGACGACTGCCGCACCTGGCATTGCGTGGTTGACTGTTTCAAGGTAGTGGTTTATGGTTTCTGGTGTAACTTCTTTACCCAGCCTCTTTTCTATGACTGCGTGAGCGTGGTTTAATCCTACGATAACTGTTTTTCTGATGTC